>JAAUTT010000228.1 GCA_012031335.1 Bacteroidales bacterium
TGGATTGGCTCAGCTGCCACCCAGTTGCCTTGCATAGCAAACAATTTGCCTAAAAATGCTTTGGCTGCCCAGTTGGGTTGCACGACCATTGTTGGCTCGTTCGTATTTTGGAGGAAGGGCATTTGCCGCAGCTTTAAGGTTCTCTTCTGCAAAAGTGAAAACTTCACTTTGGGTGGAACGAGCAATGTTTAAGTTCTTACCGGTTTCTTCGAAACTTTTTCTCAGGGGAACTGATCCCCATAAGCTACCTAAATGGTAGTAAGCAAATCCAAGAAAGAACTGCGCTTCGCCAATCAAACGCGTTTTAAGGGCAATATCACTTTCCTTTGTAGGAGTCCATTTGGTAACTACTTCAATAGCGTAGTTTGAGCGTAATACCATGCGGTATAAACGATCCCAGGTTGGGGCCAGTGCAGAGTTTGATGCATCGTAAGCACCACGGGGGAGTTCAGCAATCTGTCCCTGTAGCGGAGTTAACGGTCCTGCTTCGTTAGCCAGAAGGTCGAAGTTAAAATACCAGTCACGGCTAAACATCCCTTGGTGAAGCATAATTGAGTAAATCGCATTTACAGCTTTGGTGTTGTTTTCCGCATTTGTATAATAAGTTGTCGCATCAAAATTGTTTGGGTTCTTCATA
Organism: Bacteroidales bacterium; assembly: GCA_012031335.1. The sequence goes on from JAAUTT010000228.1 coordinate 638, forward strand.
TCCAGGTACTCATCGTTACAAGCAGTAATGGTTATGAAGGCTATTAATATGAGAATAAGTTTATTTTCATATTTATTTTTTAAGTTATTATTCAACAATTAGAATGACACCTGGATTCCAAACAGGTAATTTTTTGGTAATGGAATTCCGAAGTCGTCAACTCCACGTTCAGTATTACTGCCACCACCGAAGGATGGGTCATAGCCTGTGTATTTGGTCAGCGTAAGTGCATTTTCCATGGTAGCATAAATACGTAAGGAAGAAATTGATTTATTCAGCCACTCATTTTTAATGGTGTAACCTAAAGTCAAAGTCTTCAGACGTAAATATGAACCATCCTCAATGTACCGGTCGGAGAAACGGGTATTTTTGTTAGGATCGGTTTTTTCAACGCGTGGTAAAGAAGCTCCGGTATCGCCATCATATTTCCATCTTTTCAGAAGTTCAGTTGAACCATTGAACGGACGTACACCACCTTCTAACCAATAGGTTCCGTTCCAGTTAACAATCTGAGATCCGTAAACACCCTGAACCACCATACGGAGGTCGAAATTTTTGAAATCGAAGGCAAGACTGGTACCATATGTCCATCTCGGCATTGCATTTCCTAAGTTGGTACGGTCCGCATCGGTAAGGTTGCCATCACCATTGAGGTCTTTAAATCTTAAGTCGCCAGCAACGGCAGTAGTTCCGAATTTAGCATTGTATTCGTCAGCTTCAGCCTGTGTGTACATAATGCCATCAGTTTTATATCCATAGAAATATCCAATGGGGAACCCTGAAGCTGTGCGGGTTAAGAAACCAACTTCCGAACGATTAGCTCCAAAAATTGGTTGACCTTCACCAAGCGATTCAACATTGTTTTTGTTGTAAGCAGCATTGGCAATGATGTTGTAACCAAGTCCGAAAGCAGTGTTGCCTCTGTAACCTAATTGCATCTCTATACCTTTATTTGTTACTTCGGCAGCATTCTTGGTTTGAGCATTGTTGATACCTGTTGATAAGGGCACTGGAACAGGTACTAAGATACCAGCAGTTTCCTTATTATATATGTCAACAGAAACTGATAATCTGTCGTTTAAGAAGCTGGCATCTAAACCGGCACCGGTAGTAGTTGTTTCTTCCCAACGAATTGTCGGAGAAGGAATTGAATTAACTGTTGCGCCATAAATTGCACTTCCAAGATCAAAGTTGGTTCCTAAAGGATATACAACAAAAGGATCGCTACCACCATAACCACCTAGATATATGTTCGAGTTAAACAGGTACGAAGAAATTTGGTCGTTACCAGCTTTACCCCAGCTTCCTCTAATTTTTAGAGTTGATAACCAATCAACATTTTTCAGGAAATTTTCTTCCTTCAATTTCCATCCTAACGCAACTGAAGGGAAGTATCCCCAGCGGTTGGTTGGAGCAAATTTAAAGGAAGCATCAGCCCGAAAGTTCACTGTTAAAAGGTAACGGTCGAGAAGAGAGTAGTTAACACGTCCAAAATACGACATTGAACCGGAGAAGCCAATGTTAGAACCTGCAATTGTAGCAGGACTACTTCCATTGGTTACTTTGCGAATTGGCATCGACTCGCCTCCAAATCCAGTACCTCTCGCTGTTATGTCATAATATCCATTTCCTTTCTCATAGTTAATACCTCCAAGTAATGAAAGGGAATTGTTTCCAAAAATTCTATCAAAAGTGATGTAGTTTTCGAACTTAGGATAATATCCAAGTGAATACCTTTCTTCCAGATAATTTGTTTGTTGAACACTATTCAGGTAATCTTTTTCACGCCAGTCTTGTGAGTGGTTTGTGTTAAATTCATATTGGAACCTGGAGTGGAAAATCAATCCTTTAAGGATCATAAAATCAGCATAAACCTGGGTAAGAAGTTTATAATCGGTCCTTTCATGGAAGTCATAGGCCAAAGGAAGCATTGGGTTAACTGCATCATTCAAGTTACCTTCATTTGTTATATTGGAGTATTTGCCAGGGTTTGTCGAAGTTTCGCTAAAAACACCAACATAAGGAGCCCAACGTAAAGCGCCCATAATATCGCCTTCTAAACCTGTATCTTTAATCTGACGGAAAAGTGTATTGTTTCCTAAGGTAAGGCGTTTCCCAATTTTACTTTCCACGTTTGCTTTCAGGTTGTAACGCTCATAATTGAAATCACCACGTGTTGAACCCTGATTGAAATACCCTGCCGAGAAACGATATTTTATATTTTCAGTACCACCATTAATGTCGAAGTTATGGCTCTGAGCTGATGCAGTGCGGAATAATTCTTCCTGCATGTCAGAACGGTCAGTACGGGTATAATTTTCATCATCAAAAACAGATGGCATGCCAGCAGGTTTGTCCCAGCGTTTGGTAGTTTTGTTATAATCGCCACCTTGAATATCATATACCAGGTCAACATAATCACTGGCTTTAAGCATATCAAGTTTTTTACCTGGAGTTGAAATTCCATAATATCCGTCGTATGTTAAACGAGGTTTACCGGATTTCCCTTTTTTGGTAGTAATAATGATAACACCATTAGCACCTCTAGACCCATAAATTGCAGCTGCAGAAGCATCTTTTAATACGTCGATACTTTCGATTTCAGACGGAGCAACCATGTCAACGTCCCCTACCATTCCATCAATAATAGCCAGAGGACCTGTGCTGTTTATAGAGGTTGTACCACGGATTTTAATGTTCATGCCGCCACCTGGACGTCCGCCCTGGGTTGCAGCTACTTCAACACCAGCTACACGGCCTTGCATCATCTGACCTACGTTGGCAACAGAACTGTTACCCAAATCTTTCGATTGAATGGATGAAACAGCGCCGGTTAAGTCTTTTTTCTTAACGGTACCGTAACCAACAACTACCACTTCCTCAAGTTTGGCAATATCCTGTACTAAAATTATATCAACTACTGCACGGCCATTAACAGCCACAACTTCGTTCATATATCCAATATACGAAAATACCAGGTTTACATTTGGATTGTCTACTTCAAGGGAGTATTTACCATTGGTGTCTGTAGTTGTACCAATTGTTGTTCCTTCAACAATTACATTAACACCGGGTAGGGGTTGACTTTCTTCCGATGAAAGCACTGTTCCCGATACTTTAAATTTTTGAACAACAGTTTCGTTAGTACTCACATTGGAGGCGCTCACAACCGTTAAATTCATGGTTATGGCAACAAGTAGTAAAAGCGTGATTTTAAAAATACAAAAAAGTCTTTTGTGGGAATTTTTTGGCAATAGTATCCCAAGTGCAAATTTTTTTTGCATACATATTAGTTTTAAAGTTAGTAATTACCAATGCTTCAGCACTGGCGAAATGCGGAAAATTGATTTTATAATAGTAACGTTATAACGCTACCTTTTGAGGTGTAAATGTCTTTTACTTTTTAATCATCATAGGCTTAGTTTTAAGTTGTTAATAGTTTTAGTTCAGTGTTATAGTGTTTTATTTTAATTCTGTTATTGTAACCTCCTTGGTTTTTGGGTTTATCTCGTATTTAATAGGAGTAGTGAGCTTAACTACTTCCAATACCTGGATAATGCTGTTTGCATTCTGGAATTTTCCTTTATACCTGTATCCCTTAAGTTTCTGATCTTTTATTGTGATTTTTACATTAAACCATCGTTGGAGTTTAAAGGCTATTTCTTCAAAAGATTCGTTGTTAAAGCTTAAAGTTTGATCTTTCCACGAGGCAATGTAATCAGCTTCCTCGTCATTCAATGAAACTTTCCTTAGTTCAATTGGCTCAACACCTGATTTTGGTTCATCCTTTTCTTTCTTTCCTGAGATATACATTTTTTTGTTTTCCTTAAGGAAAGTGGCTTTTTCTTTTTTATTCAGAATTACCACATCTTTAATTTCTTCAGTACTGTTCTCGAGACTAACTGTACCTGTGATTACGGTTGTTTCAATTGTTCCAAGATCGGGATATGACCTTACATTAAAGCTTGTACCCAAAACTTTTTATTGTGATATTATCTGTGCGGACAATAAATGTTTTTGTAGTATCGCGGGTTACATTAAAATAAGCTTCTCCAATAAGAAAAACTTCCCGGTTCTGTTGACCAAAGGTATTGGCATATTTAAGGGTTGTACCGCTATTGAGCCATATATTAGTGCCATCTGGAAGTGTAATTTCCTTCTTTTGTCCATCCAGAGTTTTAAGCTCAGTATAAGTAACCGGAACTTCTTTTTGATATATGTCAATATATTTGTAACCTGCAAACCAAGTCCAAAATGAATACTGCTGCGGCTGCATATTTGAAAATGGATATATAAACCCGTTTTTTACTTTTTAATGTGATGGATTTACCATCCTTCAAACTGGCTTTAAGATTTGTCCAGGAATTGTCAGTATTGGTTTTATCTTCAATATTTTGCTGGGAAGCCATCCAAATTTCTTTAAAATCAAAGAAATATTTCTGGTTTGCCTCGTTATCTTTCAGCCACGTTAAAAGAAATAAATTTTCTTCCTCCGTAGCCTCGTTTAACAAGTGCCGGATAATAATTGTATCTGTATTTTTAATTTGCTTCTCCATATGCGTATTCATTAATAAGTCAATTAACTTTTATTTTCTACTTATCAAGCGGTTGTTATTTTTTTAAAAAATGACCAAATTAATCTTTTAACGATTCTTTTAATGTTTTTAAAGCTCTGTAAATCTGTGTTTCAACTGTTCGTACTGACACTTCCAGTTTTTTCGCTATTTCATGGCTTTTTAATCCGTTATACCGGCTAAGTTCGAAAGTATGCCGGCATTGTTCAGGTAAAGAGTTTATTGATTGTTTGATTTTATTGTTCAGTTCTTTTTCGTAAAGTTTATGAAAAGGCTCATCGGTATTCATGTAATAGTCGGACTCCATTTTACTGAATTCAATCATGGTTTTATCTGAATATTTTTGTTCTATGCTTTTATGCTTTATATAATTGGCACATTGGTTTTTTACAGCAGTGAAAAGATAAGCCCGTAATGAAATGTTTATGGTTAGATTATTTTTATTTTCCCAAAGGTTAAGAAATATTTCCTGAACAATGTCTCTTGATGTTTCCCAGTCGTCCAGAAATTTATGGGCAAAAGCTACCATCTGAGGCTGGTTCGTTTTGAAAAAATGCTCAAATGCTTCAAGATCGTTATTCCTGAAGTCGTCCAAGAGCTTATTTTCATCAAATTTCTGCATTATTTTAGGACTTAGTTTAACCGGTGAATTTAATTAAAAAAATAAAATAACTTGGAGAGAGTTGAGGATTATTGAGCATCAGAAGATAGCCCATAGTTTTTAGCTTCAACATATCTTGCTGGGGCTGAAATAGAAAAAGCTGCAGAATATGCAGCTTTTGAAAAGACGGAGGCTGGTTTTTTTATTTTAGGGCAAGCTTAATTGCCTGCTCTGCCAATGGCCCCATTACATTGTATCCTTCCAGGTTAGGGTGAACACCATCGGTGGTTAATTCAGTTTTTAGTCCATTTCGTTCATCTGCCATATTTGTAAAATAATCGAGATATATAAACCCTTTTAATTTGGCATATTCTTTTATCCAATTGTTAAGAGCAACTATTTTTTCAGCTGGTTGAAGTCCGGGCCGCCATGGAAAGTCATATGCAGGAATAACCGATGCAAGAATTACAGTTATACCGTTGGCTTTTGCTATTTCACACATAGAGGCAATATTGTCCTCTATCATTTCGAGTGTTGATAATCCTGTGTTTCCTGCAATATCATTCACGCCAGCATTTATAAGCACTATTGCAGGCTTTAGATTCACCACGTCCTGCCGAAAACGGATAAGCATTTGTGGCGTTGTTTGCCCACTGATGCCGCGATTTATGTATGGTTTTCCGGCAAAAAATTCAGGATTCAGTCTGCTCCATCCCTCGGTTATAGAATTTCCCATGAAAACAACCCGTTTTTCGCCATTTACTGGTAAACCAATATTTTCATTATCTGTGCGGTAACGTTTAAGATTTGCCCAGTCCATATTCTGTCGTGCTATTTCTGCCTTTTGTTTTTCGGTTAAGGGTTCGGCATTTTCCTGTGCATCTATGTAATTGCCTGTAATAATTAATATAACGATTAAAAAAGTTTTAATATTTGTTTTTTCATAAGGCTAATTTTTGGTTAAGATCAAAAATAGTAAAATACAGGTTTTTATGATGAAATTTAAATTGAAAAAAGAGGTGATTACGCACCTCTTTTCTAACTAACCAAGCAAACAACCGGTTATTTTGCAACCGGAATTTTATATTTTGATGTTCTTTCAGGATTTCCAACAAATAAGTTGTTTACCCTTCCTGTTAAAGTGTCTAAATTACGCAATAATTTATTTCTTTAATCAAATTTCTTTTTAATTT
>JAAUTT010000229.1 GCA_012031335.1 Bacteroidales bacterium
GGCGAATAACCAACCTTAAAATCAGAAACGAAATTTAGTTTGGACATGCATTCGAGCACAGGAATGCAGTCCTCTTCAGTACAACCAGGGTAAACTGTTGATTCATAAACCACATAATCTCCCTTTTTTAAGCACGAGGCCTACTGTTTTTGTTGCGGCAATCAGCGGCTTCAGGTCGGGCAGGTTATGATCATCAATAGGGGTTGGAACCGCAATCACAAAGAATTTAGCCTGCTTCAGAACCTCAAGGGAGGATGTGAATTCAATATCACAATCTTTAAAAGCAGCAGAATCCAGTTCATTACTTGGGTCGATATTTTTGCGCATCAGTTCCAGCCTGTCTTCGCGGATATCAAAACCTATAACCGAAAGTTTTTTTGCGAACTCAAGCGCAATGGGAAGTCCTACATAGCCAAGACCTATGACTGCAAGCTTCTCTTTTTTGTTGATTAAATCTTCGTAAATCATTACTTATATTGATTGGCAAATGGATGATAATCTCCTGTTAAACCAAGAGGTGTTGAATTTCTTATTGTGAAAACCGTGTTAATTGCATTTCGTGCATCTTCCAGTCCATAACCGTTCCCATTCAGAATTTCCTGGTAAGTTTTGGTATGCAGGTCGGTAAAACCTTCGCTGAATTCAATTTCCTGACCATCCATGGTGATAGAACGAAAAAGTTTCTTTGTCCTTTGACTTTAACATCATGCGGAACATCAGCATAATCGATACTCAGGAACCATCTCACCCGGGCTTTTTCGAGCTGAAAGAAACCTGCAACTTTATCGGGACGGGATATATGAACGATGTTAGATTTCACGGGACCAAATATCCATGACAACATATCAAAAAAATGTACACCTATATTTGTAGCAACACCGCCCGATTTTTGAGTATCCCCTTTCCAGGAGGTGTGATACCAATGGCCGCGACTGGTGATATAAGCCAAATCGATGTCATACATTTTATCCTGAGGCCCATTGGCTATCTTTTCTTTTAAACTCATGATGGCAGGATGTAAGCGCAACTGAAGGACATTATATACCTTTTTACCAGTTTCTTTTCCATCTCAACCAATCCGTCGATATTCCATGGATTGAGTACAATGGGTTTCTCGCAGATTACATCGGCCTGGTTTCTCAGCCCGAAACGGATGTGTGAGTCGTGCAGATAGTTAGGTGAGCAAACACTTACAAAGTCTATTTTTTGGCCCATACGTTTCAGCTTGTCGATATGGCGATCAAACCGCTCAAATTCTGTAAAAAAGTCAGCGTCGGGGTAAAAGCTGTCCATTATCCCTACACTGTCGAATTTATCGAGTGCTGCAACCAGTGTGTTTTTTTGTTTCTTTGATGGCTTTAAGATGGCGGGGAGCGATAAAACCGGCAGCTCCGATCAAGGCAAAAGCCTTAGCATTTTCATTTTTCATCTTTTATTTTGGATATTTCAGGATATTTTTTTAACAATATTATCATTGAACAAATATTTTTCTCCCGATTCAGGACAAATAGCAATGCCCTCACCATCGAAATTCAGCCGGTGACCATATTCGCTCATCCATCCGATATGTCGTGCCGGATTTCCCATTACAAGAGAATAGGGTTTTACCTCTTTTGTAACCACAGCACCTGCGCCAATAAAGGCATAAGCGCCAATAGTATGGCCGCAGATTATAGTTGCGTTGGCTCCTATGGTTGCCCCTTTTTCTACCAGCGTTTTTTTGTATTCCTCTTTTCGGCTAATGGCGCTTCGGGGGTTAATAACATTCGTAAAAACCATAGACGGACCTAAGAAAACATCATCCTCACATATAACTCCTGTATATATGGATACATTATTTTGTACCCGGACATTATTTCCAAGGATTACATCGGGCGAAACTACCACATTTTGACCAATGTTACAATTTTCACCAATAGCACAATTGGTCATGATATGCGAAAAGTGCCATATTTTTGTGCCTTTCCCAATTTTACAACCATTGTCGATTACAGCTGTTTCGTGAGCAAAAAATTCCTGAGACATATTTTAAGCGATAAATTCGTTAATTGAATCTGTTATAAATTCAAGCTGATCTTTGGTTAGCTCGGTATGCATAGGCAGAGAGATAACCGATTTGCATAAGTTTTCGGTAACAGGAAAGTCTCCTTCCTTATATCCCAAATATTTATATGCGTTTTGAAGATGCATCGGCACAGGATAATAAACCATTGCCGGGATACCCTTATTCTGAAGGAATTCTTTGAGAAGATCTCGATCGATGTTTTTTAATACCAATGTATATTGATGGTAGATATGCGTTGAGCTTGTTACCTGTTTTGGTATTTGGATTTTCGGATGATCTTTAAAAGCATTGTTATAAAATGCTGCAGCCTCCTGTCGTGCTCTATTGTATTCGTCGAGATATTTCAGTTTTACATTCAGAATAGCAGCTTGTATGGTATCCAGTCGACTGTTAATGCCAATATGGTCATGATAATACCTTACCTTCATGCCATGGTTGGCAACAGAGCGAAGCATAACGGCTAAGTTATCGTCATTTGTAAACAGGGCACCGCCATCTCCAAAGCACCCCAGATTTTTCGACGGGAAAAAAGATGTACAGCCAATATCACTTATTGTTCCTGCTTTACTTATACTTCCGCTCTTAAATGTATAATCGGCACCAAGAGCCTGAGCAGTGTCTTCTATTACATGAAGCTTATGTTTTTGGCTATTGTCATAATGGCCTCCATATCACAACATTGGCCAAACAAATGAACCGGTATGATCGCTTTTGTATTGGGTGTGATCAGTTTTTCTATTATCTCGGGAGAAATGAGAAAAGAATCCTTATCCACATCGGCTAATACAGGTTTTAATCCCAGCATAGCAATAACTTCCACAGTAGCAATAAAGGTGAAATTACTTGTTATAATTTCATCTCCTGGTTTTAAACCCAGTGCCATGAGAGCTAGCTGAAGTGCATCGGTTCCGTTTGCACAGGGAATAACATGTTTTACAGATAGGTATTGCTCCAGATTTTTCTGAAAGGATTTTACAGCCGACCCGTTGATAAATTCAGAATCGTTGATTACTTTTTGAATAGAACTGTCAATTTCCTGTTTAATCCTGAGATATTGGCTGTTAAGATCAACCATCTTTATGCCTTGCATGCGATTTTCAAATAAAAGATTACGAAATTAATAAAATTGATCAAATATGATATCTTTTTGATTTGTGGCAGTTATTTTTTTTGATTAAGAGTTAAAGATAAGTGATAACAGTATTTTTTTTACTTTTGCTTCAAAATATATCTAAGTGGCATTAACACAATTTATAAAAGATCTCCTGTATACCAGCGATAAACTCATCATTCCGGGTTTTGGGACATTCGTTGCGCAATATGCACCTGCACAAATTAACAGTGAAAAGAATATAATATTACCTCCGGCCAAATATTTTATTTTTGACGCCACATTAATAGAAGATGACGGGGTGTTTGTTGAATACATAAGCAGAAAAAAATCACTATCTCTTTCCGAAGCATCTCAAATAGTTCAGGAAATGGTAGAGGATTTTCATCAAAAGCTTAAAGAGGGAGATACCTTACTTATTGAAGAAGTTGGATATTTTTCATCCGATGAAAAGCATAATATCCGATTTCAGAAAGAAAATGATAAGGACTTCAATGCCGATAATTTCGGGTTGACTCCAATCGTTTTTAAAACCTCTGCATCCCAGGCTTTTCATATTGCTAATGAGAAAACACCTGCCAAAAAGAAACCCATGTTTGTTAAGATTCTGATTTTCTTTTTGATTATTAATGTTATAGGAGCTCTTACAGCAGTTATATACTGGAAATTTGAAGATGTCAAAACATATCTCGGACTGCATGCCCCTGAAGAAGAAATAAAAGTGCCAGTATACGACAGCACGCGTTTTATTATTAAACCGGATACTTCGGAATTAGGCCAGACTATTGATACTTTGACACAGATAAAAAATGCGCTTAAATATGAGGCACCCAAACAAGATACTGTTAAAAAGGCTGTAAACACCGATGCCCGTTATTACATCATTGCTGGCAGTTTCCAATCATTTAAAAAAGCTGAAGCGCATGCAAAAATATTGAGAAAGCAAGGATTTAGTCCTGAGATTATCGAGTTCAGCCAGCAGTTATTTCGCATAACTGTTGGGGAGTTTAAATCTAAAGACGAGGCCTTGAGCAGACTTGAAACAGTTAAAAAGAAGAAGGATACCGAAGCAGCCTGGTTGCTGCTTAAATAGTATCAATATCCTTGGTTATTCTGTTTTTAAACATTAGAATTGCCCTTGCAACAATGCGAAATATCAGGGTTTGAACACCAGGCACCGACTAATTTCGCACCTGATTTATTTAACATTTATGGATAATATTCTGATTATTGGTGCTGCCGGACAAATAGGGTCGGAACTAACACTTGCCCTCCGTAAGGAATATGGAGAAGATCATGTATTTGCTACCGATATACGACAGGCTCCGCAAGATATCATTGAAGGCGGGCCGTTTCAGATTCTGGATGTGATGGACGATAAACGGCTGATACATTTTGTAATCCGTCATAAAATCACTCAGATATATCATCTTGCCGCTGTTCTTTCGGGCAATGCCGAACGTATTCCAATTCAGGCCTGGGATATCAATATGTCCAGTTTAATGAATATCCTGGATTTAGGGAAAGAGGTTGAAGAGATTAAAAAAGATATTCTGGCCCAGTTCTATTGCTGTTTTCGGACAGACTACACCTCTCGATAATACACCCCAACTTACTGTGATGGAGCCAAATACAGTATATGGTATCAGTAAAATTAGCGGGCGAACGTTGGTGTGAGTATTATAACCGCCGATATAAAATGGATATCCGCAGTATCCGTTACCCCGGCCTGATAAGCTATAAGACTGAAGCAGGCGGAGGAACTACTGACTATGCAGTTGAGATATATTACGATGCTGTAAAGGAAAATTCATACGAATGTTTTCTGAAAGAAGATACGATGCTTCCAATGCTTTTCATGCCCGATGCCATGAAAGCTACCATTGATCTTATGCATGCCGATGCCTCTAAACTTACGGTTAAATCGAGCTATAGTATTGGCGCTATCAGCTTTACTCCCGATCAGGTCGCGACTGAAATAAAGAAGCACCGACCAGGGTTTAAAATTACCTATAAACCCGATTTTCGTCAGGCGATTGCTGATTCCTGGCCACGCACAATCGATGCATCGGTTGCCAAAAACGACTGGGGTTTCGAACCTGCTTATAACCTGGAGAAAATGACAGAAATTATGCTGCAGGAAATAGGAAAGAAAACATTTAAAAAGTAGCGTTTAAAATATTTTTAAAGTTTGACATTGTTGTAAATTACAAATAGAAATTTTTGAAAGGATTTTAACATGTACGGGAAAATACAATCATATCTGCAAAAAGAGCTGGAGTCGATCAGGGTAAATGGTTTATATAAAACCGAAAGGGTAATAGCCACACCCCAGGCTCCGGAAATCAAACTTCACGATGGAAAAGAAGTACTTGTTTTCTGTGCCAACAATTACCTGGGTTTGTCTTCGCATCCAACGGTGATAGCAGCAGCACACAAGGGTCTCGATTCGCATGGTTTTGGTATGTCCAGTGTCAGGTTTATCTGTGGTACACAGGATATTCACAAAACGCTTGAACAAAAAATTGCCCAATACTTTCATACCGACGACACCATTTTATATGCCGCTTGTTTCGATGCTAACGGAGGCGTTTTCGAACCTTTATTCTCGGAAGAAGATGCTATCATCTCCGATGCACTCAATCATGCCTCCATCATCGATGGTGTAAGGTTATGCAAAGCCCAGCGTTACCGCTATGCCAATGCCGATATGGCCGATCTGGAGGAACAACTCCAAAAATCACAAGCCCAGCGTTTCAGAATTATTGTTACCGATGCAGTTTTTTCCATGGATGGCAATGTTGCGCCGCTTGATAAAATATGTGCCCTTGCTGAAAAATATGATGCTCTTGTGATGGTAGATGAATGCCATTCTGCCGGTGTTTTGGGAAAAACGGGTAAGGGAATTACTGAGCAGTTCGGACTTGAAGGCAAAGTAGATATTATTACCGGAACTCTGGGAAAAGCCTATGGAGGTGCTATTGGTGGTTTTACCACGGCACGTAAGGAGATAGTAGAACTGTTGCGTCAGCGTTCGAGGCCGTATCTGTTTTCGAACTCTTTACCACCATCCGTGGTGAGTGCAGGCATTGCTGTTTTTGATCTGATGGAATCGTCGTCGGCATTGCATGATAAACTTGTAATTAATACCCAATATTTTAAGGATGCCATTGTAAAAGCAGGTTTTGATATAAAACCAACTCAATCGGCAATTGTGGCCATTATGCTATACGATGCCAAGTTATCCCAACAATTTGCTGCCCGTTTGCTTCAGGAGGGAATTTATGTAACAGGATTCTTTTATCCTGTGGTACCAAAAGATCAGGCACGTATCCGGGTTCAGCTCTCGGCAGCGCATGAAAAGCATCATCTGGACACAGCCATTGCTGCCTTTATTAAAATTGGAAAAGAATTTGGTGTAATACAATAATTTGCATCAAATAACGTTCAAAATGAAAATCTCAAGTACATCTTCTCATAACTTCAGATTTTATTAGGTTTATAAATAGTTTTAAAAAGGGGTCGTGAGATCCCTTTTTTTATTCTACAATCCTTGTAAATGTCACGCTTTCACTGTTCTTTTCCTTTACATTTTCAAAAAAGCGTTTAAGATCCTTATAATATTGCGCAGATATGAGTGATCGGTTAATTTCGAGCGAATAACGTAACCGAAGTGTGTCGTTTACCAGTTCCGACTTTCTTGAAAAACTAACATATTGTTCTGCATCTCCAATGTTTCTTCGGCAGGGATTTCTGATAGTTTAAAACCAGCGGGAACAGGAATTGTAACTTCCCTTTCGATAACCTGATCGAATCGAAGT
>JAAUTT010000230.1 GCA_012031335.1 Bacteroidales bacterium
TCTTCCGGCGGCAGCAACCGCATAGCCTCAGCCAAGGTTTTCTCGCGCCGGAAAAATACATTCATTATCCAATATCCCAGGGTTAAAACCCTGGGTTATTAATATTTCACCCCTACAGGGTGATTTCATCCCGGTTCAACATGTCCTTTTTACAAAAAAATGCTTAAACGATACACATAAACCGAAATATTATAAATAAAGGCATCATTGCGAGACCCTACCCCATGAAAAATGGGGCATAATGGGTATATGACAGAAAATATAAATTAACGTAAGCTTCATTTTACCGAAGAGCTACTCCCTTCTCCTCGTAGGAGAAGGACTGGGGATGAGGTCCTTACACAAATCTGTAATTGATAGGAGGAACTGCCTGTCCCGCTTCGGAGGGAAAGCAACCTGTCTGTTTTAGACTAAAAGCCATTTCCTTCAACATTCATCATTCATCATTCAACATTTTCATCACTTCCATTACTCCCTCAGATTATCCGGATTATAGGCAACCGTAGCACGTTTATAGGTACATATTTTACCGTTTCCGGCAAAGGATGTGTAATCCTTGCTTTTGCAGGAGCCATTCAGGATGCTTTTTACACACATAATTTGTTCGGCTATAAAACTGCTTTCGACAGGAATGCCATGTCCCGGCATAAGAATATTAAACTCGTCTATACGGGAATTGAGCTTTTCGAGCGATGCCAGGTATGTTTCGAGTGGTGTTGTGCCGGGGATATGCAGCCATACCAGATCGTTGTTGTTATCGCCGGTGAACAGGATTTTATTTTGTTTGTCGAGTAACACCACTTCCCCGTATGTATGCCCCGGAACACTTATGACTTCCATATCCCGGTCTCCAAGCTTAAAAATATAACCATCTGTTATCGGCTTCAGCTGGGTGGGCTGATGATTGAGCGTATCATTAAAAATATCTTTTTTGGGAACCTTTGCGCCACCTGTCATCATCTTTTCCAGGTCATTACCTTTGGGTATATTACCATACACCGATGCCATTTTCATATCGGCCGGATGAATATATACTTCCTTAAACTGGTAGTTACCGCCGGCATGATCGGGATGTCCGTGAGTTATAATAACGATCAAAGGTAATGAGGTTAATGTTTTTACGAAATCCCTGATATTGGCTACACCCAGACCGTTATCGATGAGCATGGCTGTATCCTTACCAGCTACAAGGTACATGTTATCGGCGCCATTATCGTCGATACGCCATACATTATCGGCTACCAGGTATGCCTTAAACCACGAAGACTTTTTACCCTGACCATAGCTGTTTGACAAGGTTAAAAAAGCCAGACTTACCGCGAAAATTAACTGTTTTAGGTTCATTGGAGCGTAGTTAATGAAATTCGATATACAAGATAGCGAATTATCCTGAGAATTGTTATGAATATCTTTTATAGACAGTTAAAACCCAAAAAACACATACTGCCAAAAGCCCGAACTCCGCCCTGAGTTTAATTCTTTTGTTCCCTGGCTTCATCAATCATCTCTCCCTATTCTCCATTCTCCGGCAACCTGGCTCATTGTTCTGCCCAAACGAAAGGCTTAAACTTGCAAGATACTTTAACAAGCCCATTAATAGAGAAAGGCGGATCATCTCCGCCTTTCCTGTTAACAAACCTAAACAGTTTTATAAACTGCCTTTATCCGCCCGGATAAAGGTGCTTTATCTTACCGGATAAAGGTCTTTATCCGAACGGATAAAGAGGCTTTATCAAAGTTGATAAAAGCAATTTATATTTACACCACTGTTAGCACTTTTTCGAAATCAGTTTTCCTGGGTTCCTTTAGCAAAGAGCTTACAGCATATTGGGTTACAACCTCCAGCTTGTAACTCCCTGCGGCCAATGCAGGAATCAAAATCATCAATTCCGAGGGGCTGTTGGTTACAATGTCCGAAGTATCAACTTTTGTAGCCTCATTGGTGGCCTGGTTGATAAAATAAATACCTACGGCAGGATTTTCGCCGGCAAGCTTCAGTTTACTGCCGTTTATTTTCAGATTGCGGCCGGGGGTTAACAACTCGTTAATGGTACCGGTTTTTATATCGGTAACCAGGCCAATAAAGCTGCCAACCTCGGCAAGGCCCATAATTTCCACTTCAATGGTAGGGATTTCGTTGCGCAGCAACTCGCCCTGGTTGAACTGGAATAATACCGAATGCTTTTTGGGGTCGAACTTTTCGGTTTTGCTGTCGAACACACCTTTTATTAACGTTGTGGCGGTAAAGTATCCTGTGTTTACCGCATAGCCATCGCACATCTGATAGGCCATCTCCTTTAAAAACAGGTTTACATTATGTTCCATGGCGGCCGCGGTAGTTGATGCCCCGCCGCGGGTAACTGCCACTGAACATATATCATTTACATTCAGGGTGCGTTCGGAACTTACTCTTGCTAAATAATCATTTGGGTTATCTGTTAAGAAATTCTCGTATAAATACGCTTTAACTTTGTGTAATACATTCATTGTAAATAAATTTGAATGGTTAAACGAATAACGGATTTTTAAAGATTTGTTTAGGTTTGTTTTTAAATTCAATTGATAGAAAAACGTTAGCTTCTCAAATTTATTTTGTGTGGGTGCATGCGATGGTAAAAAAAATGTAACGTTTCGCATATACCCTTTAGCAGTATCTGCGGAGCTACAAATTATCGGCCGTTACCGCCGCCCGCACGGGATTTAGCGGCCGAATACTTGCGGAACGGCTATGGGGTATGATTCGGAGTTGTGCAATCAGGTTTTTTACACAAATTTAGCTTGTTGTAATTGCCTTACGGAGATATCAATATATCTTGGATTTGAAAACATACTTCTTTTTCTATCACTCCAATTATCCAATTGTTTACTGATTAACTCTTTTTCAAACGAGTTCTGATTTGTTGTAATAAAATCAATTGATGATAATAGTTCAAGTGCAAAATCTGAATAAAAACCAGTTAAGAAATCAATCGTTTTTTTTGCAATACTATTTAACTCAGAATTACTTTCAACATGAACTTTTACCACATTATAGCCATCTGAAATTAAAGTTAGAGGTTCAAATGGTTTTTTATTCATATCGCTATATCCCATTATATAACTACCGTTCAGTACATTTAATACAAATCTAACCTTGCCTGAATATGGGCCATAAAAGTTTGGACTAAAATCAAGATTAAAATATTTATTAGCTCCAAATCTTTGTAAGAAATAACAGACTTTTTCACTTGAAAATTCCGAAACATACTCTCCGTTTCTTACTAAATCATATAAAACATAAAGAAGTAAAGCCCTTGCATCTGTCAATTTCACTCTTTCTTTTTTTAATTGTTCTTTTATATGCTGAGTTGGTTCAAAAACTATTATTTCAACATCGAGATTACCGAGTTTCTGTTCTATAATTTTTTAACTCTCTCCCATTCTAATCCACCATTCCCAGCACCTAATGGAGGTATAGCAACACTTTTTATTTGGTATTCTTTTAAAACACGAATTAAATCATCTAAACCTGCATCAATAAAACTATATTCAGAAGGTTTTCTCCAATCTTTTTTTGTTGGAAAATTAATAATGTACTTTGTTCCTGAACTAAGGTTTGAATCTTTAACAATGAATACTTTACCTATCGATATTTCATTTCTTTTACAGGCCTCAACGTAAGCTTTATAATTATTTTGAAATGCTTTTTTAAATTGCAGTGCAATACCCTTTCCCATTACACCAACAGTATTTACTGTGTTAATTAATGCATCAGCATTACTTTCCAAGATATCTCCTGTTATATATTTTATCATAGTCTTTAGTTTTAATAGTATGCTTGAGGTCACTAGCGTTTCGTTATAAATCGAATAGAGTCAATTGATTATAATTTTGTTCTTTGAAATTTTGTAAATCGGATTTATTAAAGAGTTGATAAATAGGCTCTTTATCAAAGATGTTAATGCTTAAAACCTGTAGAATTTCGTAAATGGATTGTTTCAAGTTTAATTTCTTTTTTAAAATTAAGACAATCACATACACGGAGATTGCTATCCAGATTTGAGTTTTGACAGCATTGGAGCTTACACCCCAGAATGATTTAGTTTTCAGGTGTTGTTTAATCCACTTGAAAAAGATTTCTATAAACCATCGATGTTTGTAAAGCATAGCTATTTCTGAGGCTGCAAGCTCAAAATTATTGGTCAGGAATATCAAAGTTTTATCTGTTTCTGTGTCATAAAATTTTATCCTACGAAGTTTTTCAGGATAATCCTTTGATACATAAAAGCCCAATAATTTTATGGTTTGGTCACATTTGACACCCTTTTCTTTGTCCGCAGGTGAAGAATACACTCGACCAAAATCAAATCCTTTTTTTGATCGAGTGACAAAAATGCTCCGGCTTTGTGTATGTGATAAAGACGGATAAAATCTAAATATCCTCTGTCCATAATGTAAAAACTATCGGGTAGAAACGAGATCATATCCAAGATATTCACATCATGCATTTGCCATCAGATATATGGATAAACTCTGGGATTGACGTCTTGGCATCTATCATCGTATGAAGTTTAACAGCAGCCTTTCGTTTGCGAAACTTCGCCCAAGGATATAGGGTTAAACACAAGTCTATTGTGGTTTAATCAATAGCAAAGACATTGTTTTTTATTTCAAGATCAAGCTGATTGTCCCCTACATAAAGAACTTTAGCTTGAGCTATGAGCAATAGTGCAAAGTCTTGATAAATGCGCCAATCACGGTTTTCATTCGCTTTGCTAAGAGTAGATTTACTTATAGCACTGCCAAAACCAAGATGGTACAACTTCTTTGAATTAGAACCAATACAGAGTATGGTATCTGAAAGGCTTTCACGATGGGTGAGCTGACCAAAAGCCATACATAAGAATTGTTTCCAACAACTAAAATGCTTGGTCTTGTAATCTCCATCGTATTTATCAACACATTTTATAAAATCATTATGCGAAACAAACTCGAAGATTTGAGAAAAAACGTATTTGCCTAGATTCATAAATAGTTTTGTTTTGAAACAAAACTATCTTTTCAAATCGTTTGAACTTTAAAAATAGCTGTAAGTCCGATAAACAAAGGTTTTCAAAGAACGTATTTTTTAAATATCAAAACACTAGTGTGAGCAATTATGAAAAAAACAATCCAGACATCACAGTCTTAATAATTTGACAGGTTATAAGTTTAAACAAACCCTATTCTATAAACTAAATGCTGCACAATGAATCGAAGAGAATCGCTAAAATATCTGGGAACCGGCCTTGCCTTATCTGTTTTACCCTTGTCAAATACAATTAAGGCTATTGGTAAAAACGGCTTGTATGTTGCCGGCCTGAAAAAACCTACATCTGTTTATATTACCTGGGCAGCCCACGATGAACTATCGGACACTATCCCTCTTACCGAAGCTCTTGCCATGAAGCAACTGAATGAAATGTTGCGACTTAAAAAGGAAGGGATGTTTTTCGATTATTACCTGATGGATATGTTTTGGTTTGATAAAAACCTGGGATACCGCGAATTTAAAAAAGAGGGCTGGCCTAATGGACCTGATAACTGGATTACTGCGTGCCGGGCAAATGGCATAAAACCAGGCCTGTGGCTCTCCACCAATATGATGGGATGGGGTAAAATGCGATGGATGCTGCCCCTTGATGAATGGAAAGACTCCTCATGCTGGAACGATAGCGCACTTTGCATGTTTTATGGCGGGTACCTCAATTCGATGATTAAAACAATGCAAATGTGGTACGACAAAGGCATTCGCATGTTCAAATTCGATTTTGCCAATTTCATGGCGGCACCTGATGAGTTTCTCAAAACACATACCGAAAGGGAAATTATTGAAAAAAATGAAGCAGCCTGGTTTTCTGCACTCAAGATATTTAGGGAGAAAAATCCAGAAATAGTGCTGCTTGCCTATAATGGCTATGGAGGACAGCTCTCCAATACCAGTGTAAACATCAAAAAAACGGTCGACTTAAAATGGCTGGAAGTATTCGAATCTCTTTACTGCGGAGATCCTCGCCCTGCCGATGTTCCTTGCCACAACTTCTGGCGATCTAAAGACATTTATTCCGACCACATGGTGTTTCAATATCAACGTAATGGAGTACCACTAGACAGGATCGACAACACCGCCTTTATGATTGGAACAACCGGCACCTGCTACAAACGCGGCAAGCAAGCCTGGAAGGGGATGCTTATTCTTTCGGGAGCCCGGGGAGGCTGGATGAATACTTACTATGGAAACCTCGATTTATTAACCAATGAGGATGCCCGTTGGGCTTCTAAAGTACAGGCACTGTTTTATTCCCTCCAGGAATATGGCCGATTCGAAACATTTGGCGATTTACCAGGTAGCGCTAATCCCTATGGTTTTATTGCAAGGGAGCGCGAAGGAAGGTTAGTGACCGTAATAAATCCTTCGCAAAAGATATTAGAAATTGATATTCCTTCAGATAATTACCCGTCAGCACGACTGCTTTTTACCGATCAGGGTTTTCGACCAGTACTTTCAGGAAACAAAATTGTGCTTGGGCCTGAACAAATGGCATTAGTAGGCTTTAGAAAATATAACGCAGATAAATACGATTTAGGAGTGGAAACAGATGTATTTATACCTGCAGATGTAGCTGAAATCCCTATCCAAATGGTGACTGTAAAACCAGGACAATGGAGCGGAACACTAATGCCTCCGGTGGGTAAAAAACTGCGGTTGTATTTCGGCTAACGACACCCAATGGAGAACCTTTAAGGGTAACCGGTGGCGAATTGGCCGAAAGGGTTCCATGGGAACTATTATAAGAATTGAAGTGACCCAACAAAACAAGCCCATTCCAATGGTAATTCATTATGATAAAAAAATATGGAGTGGATTAAGCTGGGCGGTAGCCGAAACCGAAATGCCTTTCTCTGAAAAAGCAAAACCGTTAAATGTACTTTTTTATGCCGATCCCGCCCAAGTGGCAAATGCTCATCTGCGCGCC
>JAAUTT010000231.1 GCA_012031335.1 Bacteroidales bacterium
ACCGTTAAAGTGGTCGGAGTCAATACAGGATATTACCGACGAAAAGTTGCACAGGATGAATTGTTAATTGCCAAAAGAAGAAATTGAGAAAAAGACGAAGAAAAATTCAGGACTATTTTCGATAAAAGTTTGGTTGCAATTTTGGTAGCCGATGACCAGGGCAATTATTTATCAGCCAATAGTGCCGCTTGCAACCTGTTTGGATATTCTTTGAACGAAATGCTGAACATGAATATACGCGATTTAAAAACCGTTGTTAAACCGGGTGCAGAAGAACGGTATCGGGAATATATTCAGAAAGGAGAAGAAAAAGGTGAATTTGATTTTAATACAAAAGCAGGAGATCGTAAATTCGCTTTTTATCATGCTGTTAGGGTAAAAGATAATTTTAACTTAAGTATGTTGGTCGATATTACCAAACAAAAAGAAACAGAAATTGAACTTTTAAAAGCCAAGGAAATTGCAATAGCAAGCGAACAACGTTTTAAATCTATAATTGAGAATGCACCCGATGGTGTGGTGATTATTGATGAACATGGAAAGTTTGTTTATGGTAGCCCTAATGCTGCGCGACTATTTGGTTACAATGAAAATGAGGTTATAGGACATTCAGGAAATGAATTTACACATCCCGACGACTTACCAGCTGTTTTTAAAACACTCGAAACCATAATTAATGATCCATTACAAAAACCAACGATAGGCTACCGTTTTAAACGGAAAAATGGAGAATATCGCTGGATAGAAACCACCTTTACCAATTTACTGGCAGATAAAGCCATCAATGGAATAGTTTTAAATTTTACCGACATTACCGAAAGAAAACAAATACTCGAAGATTTGGTAATTGCCAAAGAAAAAGCCGAGGAAAGCGACCGTCTTAAAACCGCCTTCCTTCAGAACATGAGCCATGAAATACGCACACCCATGAACGCTATCATGGGTTTTTCCGAACTATTGCTGCAAAATTTTGAGAACAAAGAAAAAATTGAAAAATTTGTTTCAATCATCAACCAACGTTGTTCAGATTTATTAGTTATCATTAACGATATACTTGATATTGCAAAAATTGAATCGGGTCAGTTACAGCTAAGCGAAGAAAGTGCTAATATTATTGAACTCCTGCAGGAACTGGAAATTGTTTTTAATGAACAAAAGCTGAAGTTTAATAAATCTGATATCAGCATCGTATTACACAATCCTTATCATTCGTCAGATTTGTATTTAATTACCGACAGAAGTCGTTTAATGCAAATTTTTACCAATTTAATCAGCAATGCCTTAAAGTTTACTTATCAAGGGAAAATAGAGTTTGGTTTCAGCTTCAATAATGAGCAACAGATAGAATTTTATGTTTCAGATTCAGGTATTGGCATTCCAAAAGATAAACATGAAATAATTTTTGAGCGGTTTATCCAATTAAACCAGGGAGCAAGTACTTATTCGGGCGGTAATGGCCTTGGCCTTGCCATTACAAAAGGTCTCGTGAAAATGCTGGGAGGTAGTATATGGTTACAATCCGAAACAGAAAAGGGTACCACTTTTTATTTTACAATAAAAACGGTTATAGAAAGTGATTTTGGTTCTTTAATAAATAACAAAACCGATTATATCATAAACGATTCTTTTAAAGATAAAACAGTATTAGTAGTTGAGGATGACAAATACAATCTGGCATTAATTAAAGAAATTCTCGAAAATCAAGGGTTTAACCTCATTTGTACCGAAAAAGGGGAAGAGGCTGTTCATATTTGTTTAACCAGCCCTATCGATTTGGTTTTAATGGACATTGGCTTGCCTGACATTTCCGGTTATGAGGCTATAAGGCAAATATTATCAAAAAAATCGAAAGTTAAAATTATAGCCCAAACAGCATACGCCGGTACAACCGATAAGCATAAAGCAATTCAATCGGGCTGTATCGACTATATAAGTAAACCTTTAAAATCTAAGGGATTAATTGAGATAGTAAAAAAATATGTGTAAATGGGACTGAAAACCATAAAGTGGGTATTGTGAAACTATTCTAAGTGATAAGCATTGTGTTTTGACTGATACCGGTCTTTAAACTGATTCAAAAGCGCTATCTCATTTGCATTGAATTTTAAATTAAAGAGCTTGTCTTTTAATTTGTAAATGTTTTATTAAATCATCTTTATTGTTGCCCCTTTCGACAAGCATTTTCGATTGATTTCAAATCTTCTTCCATTTCAATGTTTGGATGACCGCCAGGATCTTCGGGTCTATATATCAATTCTTCCATGATTTTAGTATTAAGTCATGATATAACAAAAATACTCCCATAAGGTTATTGTGAAATCATCTTAATTTCCAGGAGTATGGCTGGTTTCCGCGAGCAATAAACCTTCGCATGTCAGTGAAGCCATTATTGGCTATATTGTGTTTTGTGGCCAGTGGTTATTTGTTTGCCGACTATATCATCCGGAGTTTTTTTCTTAATCCCTTTAGCATTAAAATCCTTATCGAAAGTTATAATGGTCAAATCATATTTTAGGGATACAGAAAATTGATAAGAATCATCAAAATCAAGATTGTACTTTTTAATATTACTAATAACATCCAATAAGTCAGAAGAATCAAGTGATAAAGATTCAATTCCTCCATTTATAAATAAATCATTGATGAATTTCTCAAAAATATCATCTTTCTTTAATCTGGACAATATTACACCTATTGAGTGTATAGAAAAATCACTTACAAATAACGAATCTGTTGGTATTAAATCAAAGAATTTTGAAGCAACCTCAGATTTTTCTTGGTCTAAAAGTCGCTCAAGCCAAACGTTTGTATCAACCAAATATCTTACTTGTGCCTCCAATCAAGCGATAGTTTTTGTAATTCAATTGAAGTCATTTTGATATCCTTTAAGCCGCCAGCCCAGTCTTGTTTTAACTTTTTAGGTTTCTTAACAATCCTTCTATTAATCAAGTAGTCCAAATAATGGTCTAACTCTCCAATCATTCCAGGAGTCAATTGTTTAATCTTTGTTTCAATATTTTTTATAGCTCTCATAATGCAAAGATAATCATTAAAAAATTACTACAATATTAAGCCATTTAAACCAATGATGGATGGCTATGTGATAAACCTGTTGCAGAAAATGGTAATTCCCCGATACCCTTCTCTTTGACTCTGGTGGTTCAACAGGGATAACAGTCGTGTGTCCATGGTGTTCTGCCTTCTGCATTTATGTAATGAATTGGCTAAACCAAAACTTAAAGTTTTTCTGTCATACAATAACACTTCAGCCTTGTTTGTTGTTCTAAAGCAACAAGTAATAGAATGGACGTATATGCAAACAGAAGAATTCAGGGAAATGGCTCTTTCTTTTCCGGGTGTAATTGAAAAGCCTCATTTCGACAGAGCTGCCTTCAAGGCAATTAATAAAAGAATTTTTGCTACTCTTGATGCCTCCGGCCGCTCCATTAACCTTAAACTACCGGTAGCCGATCAGGCTACATTTTGTTCGTACAATCAGCATATCATATTTCCTGTTCCAAATAAGTGGGGGCTTCAGGGCTGGACAATCTTCAACCTGAGTGAGACTCCTCCGGATCTGATGTTGAATGCCATGGAAACTGCTTATAAGAATTCTATACATTAATTTCACAGGTTCAATGCTGTTCTTAACATAATTCGTAACTTCCGATGGTAAAGTTATAATGGAAAGAAGCGGAAAAAGTTTTGTCGTGTTTGCTCCATTTGCTTAAAAAATTAAAATACGGATGAAAATACTGTTAACCGGATCTTCAGGCTATATTGGAAAACGTCTTCTTCCCGTTTTGGTCGAAAGTGGCCACGAGGTTATTTGCTGCGTGAGAGATGTTACAAGGTTTTCGCCACCCGAATCGCTGAAATCGAAAATCAAAGTCATTCAGGTTGATTTGCTCGACAAAAAATCGCTGGAGAATATTCCGGGGGATATCGATGGCGCTTTTTATCTGGTACATTCCATGTCGTCATCTTCTGATTACCATCAACAGGAGCAGAAGTCGGCCGAGAATTTCAGAAATGCCATTGCCAAAACCAACGCAAGCCATGTGGTATATTTAAGTGGGATAGTGAATGAATCGACCCTTTCCGAGCATTTATCCTCCCGAAAAAATGTTGAGGTTGAACTTGGCAGAGGGAGTTATCATTTAACCACCTTAAGGGCTGGAATTATCATAGGTTCGGGAAGTGCTTCTTTCGAGATAATGAGAGATCTGGTAGAAAAACTCCCAATAATGATTACGCCCAGGTGGCTAAATACGCGTTGCCAGCCTATCGGTATTTCCGATGTGATCCATATCCTCTCCAAAACAATTTTTAATCCGGCTACATTCAATAAAAACTTTGACATAGGTGGCCCCGATATATTGTCGTATAAGCAAATGCTTTTAAAATTTGCCGAAATCCGGAAATTAAAACGCCGCATTTTTATTGTCCCGGTTATGACTCCAAAATTGTCTTCTTACTGGTTGTATTTTGTAACATCCACCTCATACAAACTTGCTGTAGCGCTGGTTAACAGTATGAAAATTGAAGTTATCTGCCGGAATAACGACATTAATACCATCCTTGGAATCGAACCCATGAATTACCGGGCCTCGCTGGAAAGAGCATTCAGTAAAATAGAAAGCAACGAAGTGGTTTCGAGCTGGAAAGATGCCTTCATAAGCAGCAGTTTCAACCTTCGTGTATCGGAGTTCATTCAGGTACCTACTTTTGGATGTTATCGCGACATGCGCGAAAAAGCTTTTGCCGACCGCGATGCATGCATTAACAAAATATGGAGCATAGGCGGCGAAACCGGCTGGTATTATGCCAACTGGCTGTGGCGTATCAGAGGCATTATGGATAAAATGGCAGGAGGAGTGGGGTTAAGAAGAGGACGTACTTCGGCTAATTACTTAAGCGTTGGCGATGCGCTCGACTTCTGGAGGGTATTATATGCCGATAAAACAGAAGGCCGTTTGCTGCTTTATGCCGAAATGAAATTACCTGGTGATGCCTGGCTCGAATTCCGCATTGTTGAAAACAGGCTGATACAAACAGCAACTTTTAGACCATGGGGTTTGCTGGGAAGGTTATATTGGTTCTCGGTTCTTCCTTTTCATGGATTTATTTTCAGCGGAATGCTTCAAATGGCTTACCACACAGAATAATTAGGCTATACATCAAATCCCCTGATTAGCATACCTTTTGTTTCAAACACTTAAATTACACGGATTAAAAATCCTTACAGCAGGCATTTCCATATTTTCCAATATTTCTTCATAGCCGTTGTGGAATACTTCCATCCATGGATTAATTAGAAAAGTGTATTTTTGAAAAATATCCGGTAATATGAATAACATCTTTGTAATAGGTATTTTTTTAGCATTCTTCCTCCAATTTCTGCTTTTTTCGAAGAAACAGAAAACTTTATCGGATAGAATTCTTGGTATCTGGATGTTTGTTATCGGGCTGCACTTGTTTGGTTATTATATCTACCATATGGGGTTATGGGAAAAATTCCCGCATTTAATCGGCATAACTCACCCAATACCCTTACTGCACGGACCATTGCTTTACCTGTATGTGGTTTTTTCGTTACGCAGGGACCAGCAATTTCGTTGGAAAGATTTTACCCATTTTATCCCTGTTGTGGTGGCTTATTTATACATGAGTCCTTTTTTCTTCTATTCGGTCGAAAAAAAGGTGATGGTAAACCACAACGAGATTAACGATTTTTATACATTTATGCTGGTGTCGCTCGTCGCATTTATTATATCAGGGTTTACATATCCCATTTTGGCGTACCGGTTAATCGGCCGCTTCGAGCATCTTATCCACAGTAATTTCTCGTGCGACGAAAGGATTAACCTTAAATGGCTTCGCTATTGTATATGGGGACTAGCCTTTATTTTTATTACGGTGGCTGTTTTTCTGTCATTCAGTATGTTTTAATGTTCAACTCACCTTCAATCCCGATTTTATTTATTATAGCGAGATTATCCTGTTCATCTTTTTTTTAGGGTATTTTGGTATCAGGCACGAAGGTATTTTTGCCGAATCCAAAGCAGTAACAACACAGATTACCGATCAGGATACTGAGCCCCGGCAAACAGGTGAATACCGTAAATCGGGTTTAAAGGCCGATGATGCAGAACTTCTTCATCAAAAACTGATACAATTGATGAACGACAAAAAGCCCTACCTGGAGCCCAAACTAACACT
The DNA here is from genome assembly GCA_012031335.1 of Bacteroidales bacterium. Next base: position 6,223 of record JAAUTT010000231.1, read on the forward strand.
CAATGCCTTGGCGGCAGAGCTTAACATCTCGGTTAATTATCTGTCGCAGCTCATCAACCAGTATCAGGGCAAAAATTTTTACGATTTTGTAAATGGATTTCGCATTGAAGAATTTAAATCGCGCGTTTTATCGCCCAAAAACCAGCACTTAACCATCCTCGCCCTGGCATTCGATTCGGGCTTTAATTCAAAATCGTCATTCAATCTGGCATTTAAAAAGCATACCGGATTAACTCCTTCCGAATTTCTTGCTGAAAAGAACAGTCCTGCCAATGTCAGTTAATTAACTGATATGTAATAATCTAAACGTATTTCCGTATACGTTCGGACGTGCAGCGTGTCCGTCTCTATAGGCCCGGTCGATGGGCCTTTGCTTTTTCTTCACCTTTGACAAAAAATTGAAATGAGAAACGCAAAACAAAGACGGACAAAGGCATTAACAACCATGCTGATCATTCTTATAAATATAGTGAGTGTTTCTATTTTGATTTTTATTGTATACATCTTATTCACTAGTTAATCCATTAAAACAATAAAAGTTATGCAAACATTCCTTAAACTTATCGCAGCCTTTTTAATGCTGACATCCCTCACTGTAAAAGCACAAAATCTTACCCAGACAATCAAAGGCAGAGTGCTGGACAAAGCAAGCCAGAGTGGTATTCCGGGGGCAGCGGTCGTTATTGCCGGAACCAGTCCTCTTTTAGCTGCGGGAGCTGATGCCGACGGTAATTTCCGAATTGCCAACGTTCCTGTGGGCCG
>JAAUTT010000232.1 GCA_012031335.1 Bacteroidales bacterium
ACTACTATTGTTACAGCTCCGGTAAGGGTTCCCGAAGAAGAAATCTATAGTAATATTCTTGGTGATTTGGATATGGCAATTGCAGAATTTGACGCTGCCAATTATAAAGTAAAGAAGGATGGCCGGGCCAACTATTGGGCTGCCCGTGCATTAAAAGCCCGCACTTTACTTTATGCTGCTTCCTGGTTAGGCAGAAATAGTATTTCTACTAACGCTGCATATTCAGGGAAGGATCTTTACGCTTTGGCGCAAGCCGAAGCTGATGAGGTAATTGGAAGCGGAATTGCTTCTTTTTATCCGAATTATGCCGATACATGGTCCATGACCAATGAAGATGTTTCGAAAAACAAGGAAGCTATTTGGGGGGTTACCTATTCCTACGATCTTACAACCACATCGAATGTTGTTCCTTATCGTTATAAAAAAGATGATAATAACAATCCCCGCGAATACAATGGGCTGATTACACGTACAGGTTATGGCCGTGGTGGAAATGCTATGCTGCTTATGTTTGTTTCCATGTGGAATAATGGTGAATCTGATCTGGGAGGAAATGGAAAACAAATTTTTCTACGTGCATTAAGCAGTACCGCGGATACTATTAGAAATACAAAAACTAATCAAGTTATCCATGTTGCTCCTTACTATTCTCAGTACGGCCGTGGCTTTACCAGATATCTTCCTTCCATGTACTTATGGAAACTGTTGGATAAACATCGCAGCACCGACCAAAGAACAAATGCTACATTGCTCGAAGCTTACACCATCGCTCCGGGATTGGAAGGTAACGCCAAAAAGTATCCTAACATAACCGATACTGCCATTTATTATTGTCCATTAGACGGAAACTCTCCTGAAGGTATTGCTAAACAGGCATGGGCAAAGGGTCGTTATCGCATTCAATTTATGTACAATGGCGAAATCCCGGTATATACATCTGGCAATCCCGCAACGGCACTCCCAACCGACATAAAGATGAATGCTATTCCAAAATCAACTGTTTATAATGACGACAGGTACAAGTCAGGTAACACGGCGGGTCAAAAATCATATCCTGGGATAAAGAAATTCCTGGACAATGTTTATGATCCAACTTATCCTACACACGATATTTCGAGCCGTGATGCAATTGTAATGCGCCTTGCCGAAATGTATCTTATCAAAGCCGAATGTCAGCTATATACAGGGGGAGACGCTATGGCTACAATTAACGAACTCCGTACTTATCGTGCTAAATCAGGTACAGATAACACTTTAGCCGGTACTGCTACTATTGAAACAATACTGGACGAAAGAGCTGTGGAACTTTGTGGTGAACAGCAAAGGTGGTTCGATCTTAAACGTACCAAAACCCTGGTAGCACGCGTTCAGGCATACAATGCACAGGCTTCCGCGAATGTTAAGAGTCATCATTTATTGCGCCCTATACCTCAGGCTCAGTTGGATGCTGTTACCAATAAATCGGATTTTATGCAAAACGATGGATATTAATTTAATAAGGGTGCTGACATATTAGTTGGCAGTAAATAATAAAAATAAAAGTCGACTTTAAAGAGAGCGACAGTTAGTAGGTGGGGAAGTTCAGACGTGATGTCTGGACTTCTTTTTTTAATATTATACAGAAACGGGTCGCCATTAACCCCGATGCTGATACTAAATTCAGTTCGTTACTGCTACAAACCTCATTTAGTTACTACCACAAGATGTTTGTAGTTACTACTACAAGGTCATTGTGGTTACTACTACAAGGCGTTTGTGGTTACTACTACAAGGTGTTTGTGCTTGCCGGAAAAGTTATTTATTGCATCAGACATTTAAGCCTAAGCTTGTCTCCAGTCTCTGTCCTCAGTCCTAAGTCCACTGATATCAGTAAACAGGCCTCAATCACAATAAGTATGATTGTAACCCATCGTTGTATTGGCTGTGTACAGCCGTCTGTCGATCGTAGACTTATTACAGGTCCATTAACTACACGCCTCCTTCAATTTATTTATAAATGTTTTTGGCTGTAATGTCCTTCTGAAAGAGTGTTTTAGGATCATTGTAGATTTAATAAAAATCCTCAGCACTGGGATGTCCTTTATAAGGACCAAAGGCATCCTGAGGCTTTTGCCAGGGATTTCTCCACACAAGGATGTAAGATAGCTTTATGTCCTTTAGCGATTCGAGAATCACTTTTGTCCACCATGTTGTGTTTTGGGCAATTGGTCCGCCGGCTTCGCTTACAGCACCAATTTTTCCCCTGTCAACAGCAAGCTTGGATACAATTGTTGCACAGTTTTTCAGTGTTGCAGCATAGTCGGGTCCACGGTCGTAAAGGTCGAATGAAACCATATCGATAATGTCGTCGCCCGGATATCGTTCCAGGTATTCGTTTAGTGTTTTGAAACGATCGGTAGAGTATGCATATAATAAATGATGGATGTCTTTCGTATCTCGCAAATAGGAGACTGTAAAGCGCCACAGTGTTTTGTAATCATCAGCACTACACAAGTCCTTGCCCCACCAGAACCAGCTTCCTGTATGTTCGTGATACGGTCTGAAAATGACAGGTATATAAGTTCCGTCATCGGTTTTTAAACTAAGCAGAAATTCAGCCAGCCTGTCGAGATATTGTAAAAACAACTGATGTTTTTCCCCTCCGGGTAAAATAGAGGCAACAGTTTTTCCGGAGCTTACATCCCAGGCACTTCCTCCTGTGAGAGGATTTCGAAGGTGCCAGCTGATAGTATTGATTCCCCCTCTTGCGTATACTGTTTTAACTCCTTCCTGTATTTTGTTAAAATGTACCGAATCCAGGCTGTATGTATCGCCTAATTCGAGGTGTCCCAATTCCCAGCCATATACTGCCGGATGATCTCCGCAAACATCTTTAACATCCGAGCGGCCTTCTTCATAGTACCATCCATTGCCATATACCAAAGCATCCTGGTGCCCGAACATGATACCTTTATTTTGAAGAGATATCATATTCCGGAAGAGATTTACAGTTTCGCGGGTTGCTTTTGGATCGCCTTGTTTTGGATTTGTTGCCTGCACTGCAATACAACCAAAAAGTGCGAAAAAGGTCAAAGTTTTTACCATAGCTGAATGTTTATGACGTTAGTTATTTGGTTTTTCTTTCATAGTCCTCAAAAGAAAAGCTATAAGAATGCTTTTCGTCTGCCGGATGCTTCATGGAGTTTGTGAGAATCCAATCATTCGGATCGAAGTCCGGGAAAAAGGTATCTCCTTCAAAATTAGCATTAACACGGGTAATGTACATTTTTTGTATATGTGGAAGAATCTGTTTGTAAACCGATCCGCCACCAATTACGAAGTTTTCTTTTTCTGAATCCATCATTTCTATGGCTTCTTCAATTGATGAAACTTTAATACAACCTTCAAAAATTAAACTACTCCGGGTTAGAATAATGTTCTTCCGGTTTGGAAGAGGCTTTACCGGAAGCGACAGGTAAGTGTTTTTCCCCATAATCACATCGTTTCCTGTAGTAAGTTTTTTGAACCTTTTCAAATCATCCGAAAGATGCCAGAGCAACTGGTTGTCTTTTCCAATTACGTTATTTTCAGCTATTGCTACTATTAGGGATATTTTTTCATATAAAAGTTTTCAGTTCATTAAATTAAACAGTTAAACTGAAATATCTCCTTTTATGTGTGGATGCGACTGATATCCTTCCAGTTTAAAATCGGAAAATTCAAAATCGAAAATGTTTTTTACGTCGGGATTGATTTTTAGTGAAGGAAGCGCATATGGGGTTCTGGTGAGCTGTAATTTAACCTGCTCAATATGATTCTGATAAATATGGGCATCGCCAAGGGTATGGATGAATTCTCCGGGCTGCAGGTTGGTAACCAGCGCCATCATATGAGTTAATAAGGCATATGAGGTAATATTAAAAGGTACTCCGAGGAAAATATCAGCACTTCGCTGATACATGGAACAGGAAAGCTTTCCGTTGGCAACATAAAACTGGAACATTACATGGCAGGGTGGGAGAGCCATGTTGTCGAGATCTGCGACATTCCATGCACTGACAATATGACGACGCGAATCGGGATTATTTTTATGGAATTGATTACCTGACTAATCTGGTCTATTCCTCCTCCATTATAGGATGGCCAGGACCTCCACTGATAACCGTAAACATGCCCCAGTTCCCCATTGGATCGGCCCATTCATTCCAAATACTCACGCCATTTTGAGTAAGGTATTGAATGTTGGTTTCTCCCTTTAAAAACCATAGAAGTTCATATAATATTGATTTAAGGTGCAGTTTTTTAGTGGTAAGCATGGGGAATCCCGCTGCCAGATCAAATCGCATCTGGTATCCAAAAACACTGATGGTTCCTGTTCCGGTACGGTCTTTTTTTTTCGACCCCGTTTTTTAATACATGATCTAACAGATCCAAATATTGCTTCATTCAGATAATTTTTAAAGAAATTTCAACCAACAGATCAAACTTCAGGAGTTACGAGATAAGGGGACTAAAATAATAAATAATGAACAGAGCATCATCTGTTCAAAACCTTATTTTTCAATAAGATTTTAACACCCCAAACTACAATAATCGCCAGGAAAAAGACGGGGGGAAAGTAATCCAGAGGGCATTTACTCCGATAGCCGTAAATAATAAGGTGTCTTCAAGGAGCGAGTGCGATATGGCTATATGATGGTTTAAAAGATTTGCTTCCCGTTTGTTAACCTTTCCCGATTCAACATATTCCACCAGAATGGCAGAGCCCCAGGCCAGGCCCACCACATTGGCCACAAGCCACATAAAGGAACTTTGAACTGGTAAGCCAAACATCAGCATAAATGGTCGCATGCCTTTTGCCAGCAAATTGAGGATTTTATATTCTTCCAGGATACGGTGAAGAACCTGTAAGCCAAATATAATAACAGCAATTTTCAGGACCAGCCAGCAAGTTGAGATTGCCCAGTCTTTAAAGAAACTGAAGAAAGGGGGCGGGACATGGTTCGTTAAAGTTGTTGAATTGCCAAGGTGAGATTGACTTTCGGGTAAGAGCAGATTGAAAATAAATCCTGCCAGAAAAGCTGTGATTAGTCTCACTGATAACATGCTAAAAGGAGACGATCCTGTTTTCTTCTGGACTGCTGTTTCAACAATGAGGTTATGCGCAATAAGCAGAATAATAGCCATTATGGTTATTTCGCGCATAGTAAAATCGAGGGTGTCGATTATTGCTAGTGCTGAATAAATGTTTAGAAGTGCACCCGATAATATAACCAAAGCGGATTCTCCGGGGAGTCCCCAAAATGCTAAAAAGGGTTTTATGAGTTCTGCAAGCCATTGTAAAACACCGAAATATTCCAGGGTTTTTACTCCTAAAGAAACGGGAATCATAATTGAAAGAAGCCATTTGATGGTTTTTAAGGAAGGTTTAACTGAACTGTTAAATGCTTTTACCGTTCTGTTCATAATCAGTTATTTGTTTTCCTGGCTTCAATCTTTATCTGAATAAGTATATTCTTTTCAAATATAAATTTGGATTTATAAGGGCCATCTGGTAACGAAACTGTAACTGTGTCGGATGCCATTTCGGGCATTTTAATCCGGGCATAAAAATCATGGGTGCTTAATCCTGTTCCAAGTTCGCCTTTCAGCCTGATTCTGCTATCGTTTATACTTGCCGAAATAAACATCGCTTTCCCGTTGTAAGGCTGATAAAAGAAAATTTCTGTTTTGCCTTTGAAAAGCCTTGTAATTGTGTCCTTTCGATTTGGTTCAACCCTGTTTTTTACCGTGTATTTTTGTTTTTTCAAAAATGCATACTCATGCTCAATGTCCTTTATAGTTGGTGAGAATAACCAGGGGTTACCAGTAAATTCCTTTATGGAAACCTGGGTTAATTCCGGTTTTTGACTGAATGAAAAATTACTGAAACTGATTAAAAAGAAAATAATCAGGACACTTCTTGTTATCATCTTCCTTGTTTGGTTAATAAAATTTGCTAAAAAATTAAATGAACCTGTTTATTATTGTTTATATTGCGACAACGTACAAAATCAAGCTTAAAGATGGGATTTTTCCCTCAAACAAAACCGATAATAACGAAAATATTATATGTATTCCGTGGAAAAATGTCATAAAAAATCGAGGATAAATGCTTTTATCACTTCAGACAATAACCCTGAAGCATTCTATTACGTAAGTATGCCATATTAACAGGAAAACTAAAACTTATAATATTGCCCTTGCATAAAGCAAATTCGCTAATGAAGAACTTACTGCTCAATATTTTTATACTGTCAATTATTTGCAGGTTAAATGTTTCTGCACAATCCAACTTCTCTGCAACTCATGTTAAAGGTTGCGATACACTTACAACTCAATTTTTATATAATAACTTCTTAGCTGCTACCAGCTATAAATGGACTTTCGGAGATGGTTCGGAAAGCACCGAAGCCAGCCCGCAACATAAATATAATAAGCCGGGAAAATATCTGGTTTCGGTAAAAATTAACGGAACCGACTCTGTTGGAAAAGCAGATTATATTTTAATAGGGAAGACCCCTAAAGCGGAGTTTACATTTCGTGATACAATGGAATATGGCTCCTATACAATGGCGTTTAACCCTTCATCGCAGACAGCTACAGAATTTCCTTACAGTTATAGCTGGAATTTCTCGGACGGAGCAACCTCATCATCACCCTATTTTGTGCATCAATTCGATACAACGGGGAATTATACCGCACAGCTAATTATAACAGATACACAGGGATGTGCTGATACAATTATTAAGGCAGTAAAAGTTCAGAATAAACTTGATGTTCCAACAGTATTTACTCCCAACGACGATGCTATAAACGATTTGTTTATTGTGGAAGGAGATGGAAAAACAACTTATCTGATTCAGATTTTTAGCCGCAGCGGTATAAAAGTATTCGAAAATAAGGCAAAAGTACTTGTGTGGGATGGAAGAATGTTTTC
>JAAUTT010000233.1 GCA_012031335.1 Bacteroidales bacterium
ATTTCAATCAAAAGATTATTCTGCCGGTGATGGCCCTGCCGGACTGCTGTTTTCTCAAATTGGTTATGAATTGGGATTTCCTGTGAGAATTGTTATCAGACTTCCAAAAAAAGAATTGTTGGCAGGTAAGACACGGTGCCGGCTTCTACCGGTTTCTGGAGGGAAAAAGATCGAAGCGGATTGTGAATACTGGGGCGAAATATGGGGAAGTCACTGGTGGGTGGCGCAGTTTACACCAGACCAGCCTGGCGAATGGGATGTTAATCTGCTGCACAATGGCAATGTTGTTATTTCGGGGAGTGGTCTAAGTGTCTCTAAAAACCTGTTATGGGACGCCACCGTTGAGCTCGCTGCTGCTGATATGCTCGAACGCCGTGTTCACTTTACAAAAGTAGGTGCAGGCTGGCAGGATGCCGGAACACTTTGGGTGGAAAGTCCTGCTCAGAGTGCCATGATAATTTCGCTTTGCGAATTACTGGAAAAAAGTGCCCAAAAATTGAATGATTCTTTAAAAACACGAATTGAAAAACAAATCATCGTAGGTTGCGATTACCTGGTGATGACTCAGGATAAGGCACGTGAGCTTGGATACCCTGAAGGTTCTTTTTCGCACGATCTCCTGGGGCACGAAAAGGATGTATTGCCCAATGATGCTGTAAAAGCTGTGATTGCCTTAACCAAAGCCTCGCTTATTCTTTCTGAAAAGTACAAGGGGAAAGTTGATAAATATAAATCAGCCGCCACAAAAGCATACAAGTGGTTGCTCAAAGATGCCAAACCTGTGGGTGATTTAGGCTTAAGCCGTTTCCAACGTGGGGTGGCCGAAGGAGTTCCCATTCCGGAAAATGAATGGCAAACCCGCGACCTGGTAAGTCTTTGCTGGGCATCTATCGAACAATGGAAGGCCGGTAATCAGTTAGCTAAAGATGAAGCTGTAAAGTATGCTGTTCAGATTATAGACCGGCAGATTTCTGAAGAAAAGGCTGAAAGTGGTTATTTCGGACATTTTATCGAATATCCCTCCATGCCCCACAGCGAAAAATCGTGGATTCATGGCATAGTGAACAATACTTTTGGAGCTGATATTGGTGGAGTCTATCCTAATTATCTCCTGCCATTCCTCGAAATGCTGAAACTATGGCCCGACCTGAAAGAAGGTGATAGGATAAAAGAAACTCTGCGAAGCTTTACGTATAATTACCTGATTCCTGCATGTGAAAAAAATCCTTTTTATCTGGTTCCTCAGGGAATTTTTGGGAACGAAGGTCCAATATGGTTTTGCGGAACTTTTCACGGAACAAATGCAATTTATGGGTATACGGCAGCACTGGCTCTTGAACTGGCAAATTTCTTCAAAGAAGACAAGCTGAAAGCAATTGCTTACGGCAATCTGCAATGGTTGGCAGGATTAAATGCCGGTATCACAAAGGAAAATATCCATCAGGGCTGCGTAATTTTCAGTACCGACATTCCCGAGGGCGCTGCCTTACCTGCCAGCATGATGTGTGGTGTGGGTAAACGGTGGGCCGGAACCTGGTTCCAAACGCGTGGTGTCATCTGCAACGGCTTTTCCACCGGAAAGCAGTTTGTTTACGATGTGGAACCTAAGAAAGAAAACGATGGCTCATTTTCTTTAACTGATGAAGACTGGATTCCTCACAGTGCCGGCTGGCTAACGGGTTTAATGAGGCTTTAACTTAGTCGTAAGTCGTAGGTCGTAAGTCGTAAGAAGACAGCCAAGCTACGTAATAGAATAGTCGGAAGTAAATTCTTACTGATGTTCTCAGTTAAGAAGGGCTGTTTTTCTTAGTACTTTCTAATCGATACTCGGTACTCCATATTTATAAACTAAACTTTAATAACCATAAAAACATGAATACAAAAGTACAAGAACTTGCAAAAATGATCGACCATTCGATTCTGCAACCGGTTCATACCGATGAATACCTGAAACAGCAATGTGATGTGGCCCGCAAGTATGATGTTGCCTCAGTTTGTGTAAAACCTTATGCCGTAAAAATGGCGAAAGAATGGCTGAAAGGATCGGAAGTGTTAGTAGGCTGTGTAATTGGCTTCCCTCATGGAAACAGCGCTACCGAAGTTAAAGTGTTCGAAACCGAAGTTGCCTGCAAAGACGGCGCTACTGAAATAGACATGGTGATCAACATAGCAAAGGCAATTGCTGGCGACTGGAGTTATGTCGAAAATGAAATTAAAGCTGTAACCGATGCTTGCCATAAAAACAAGGCTATTGTTAAAGTGATTTTCGAAACGGATTATGTGACTAAAACAGAGGACAAAATTAAACTTTGTGAAATTTGCACAAAGGTGGGTGCCGATTATGTTAAGACTTCAACCGGATATGGCTATGTAAAGCAGGCAAACGGCGATTTTAACTACAGCGGAGCTACAGTAGAAGATATAGCACTGATGCGTAAGTATTCCGGGCCAAATGTAAAAGTGAAAGCTGCTGGTGGTGTGCGTACACTGGACGATCTTCTGAACATGAAAGCCGCAGGAGCTTCCCGCTCAGGAGCAACAGCCACGGAAGCCATTCTTGATGAAGCCGCAAAAAGGTTTGGAAATGAATAGTTTTCACACAATTGCAGAATTAAAATATAATTAGTTCTTTTGAGTCATAACAGGGCATAACAGAGCGCTGTTATGACTTTCTTAAAAATCTCACTGCAATGAAAGCTATCTCTAAACTGCTACTTACGGGTTCTTTGGTTGTACTTACCTGTTTGGCTGTCAACAGTCAGCCCTGGACCAAACACGGCAAATTATTGGTTACCCAGGAGAATCCCCATTACCTTCAGCACAGTGACGGCTCACCTTTTTTCTGGCTTGGCGATACCGGTTGGGAGATGTTGCGAAGACTTAACCGCGATGAAATGGTTAAATACATGTCCGACAGAAGTGCCAAAGGTTTTAATGTGATTCAAACGGTGATCATCAGCGAATTTATTCACATGGATAAGGTTACCAATTTTTATGGCGACAGCATTTTTGTAGCTGAGAACCCGGAAAAACCAATGGTCACCCCCGGTAATAATCCTGCAATAGCTCATGAGTACGATTTTTGGGATCATGTTGATTTTGCTGTGGAAACGGCTCAGAAGCTTGAATTATACATCGGTTTGGTGCCAAGCTGGGGCGAATGGGTTACCCCGAGAAGCGATAAAGCATTGTTCAATACTACTGATCAAGCCTATAATTATGGCTGGTTCCTCGGCAACAGGTATAAATCCGCTCCCAACATCATCTGGATTCTGGGAGCGATCGCCATCCCAATGAACGGAGCAATGGTGTTGAGCTTTGGCGTGCCATGGCCGAAGGCATCACAGATGGGACCACCGGATTGAAAAAGCTGGACGGAAAGGCGGATTACACAGCAACACTCATAACACACCATTCCTATAATTCCTCGTCGAATTGGTTTCATGGCGATGCCTGGATCGACTTTCACACCTGGGGGTCGTATCATGCTGAAATTGATAATCCCAGAGCTATCGATCTTGCAATAAAAGATTGGAATCTCCCCAATCCCAAACCGACTCTCAACTCCGAACCTTGCTATGAGGCGCATGGAATTAATTATGCCATTGCCGATAACGGGTATTTTACATCCACCGATATGCGGGTGGCAGCTTACTGGAGTGTGTTTTCAGGAAGTATGGGTTTTACCTACGGAGCGCATGCCATCTGGCAGTTTACCGACGAAACTCGAAAGAAACATTCGGAAAATACCAATCTCACCTGGCAGCAAAGTTTGAATCTTCCGGGTGCAACCCAGGTCGGTTACCTGAAAAACCTGATGCTTTCAAGACCTATGACAAATTTATCTCCCGACCGTTCCATGCTGATTTCCGGGCAGGGGAGTTGTTCTTCCTATGCACCTGTGTTGGTAGGGAAATCACATGCATTTGTTTATATTCCCACTGGAAATTCGATTACATTGAAGCTGGGGCAGTATCACCGGATCAAAAAATAAAAGCCTGGTTGGTTCGATCCACGAACCGGCAAGGCGAGCCTTATCGGGGAATTCGATAATAGTGGTGAACGGAGTTTTAATGTTCCGGGTATGTCGAAAGAGCTGAATTGGTTACGTTCCGGGAGAGGGTGTGACTGGGTGCTGGTGATTGACGATGCTTCGGCTGGATTTTAATATTAATATTTATACCAAATAACAATAGGAAGATTAAACTTAATTTAAAATTATATGAAGCAGATTACAGCTATTCTGACAGGTTTAATGCTGAGTGTATGCATTCTTCAGGCCCAAACTAAATCAATAAAAAAATCTCCGGTATTTGCTGAAGCATCGGCTGAGAGCGTTGGAGTTTCATCCGAACGCCTGTCTCGTATCGATTCCATGTTTGCCCAGGCTGTTAAGAGCGGAAGTATTCCCGGAGCTGTTGGTCTGATTACCCGAAATGGGAAAATTATTTTCTGGAAAGCTTACGGTATGGCCGATAATCAGGCAGGAAGGGCATTGAAAAGAGATGACATTTTCCGCATTGCATCGCAGTCGAAAGCCATTACTTCCACAGCCGTGATGATGCTTTGGGAAGAAGGCAAATTTCAGCTCGACGATCCTATCTCGAAATATATTCCTGAATTCAAAAATCCACAGGTTCTGAAAAATTTCCGTTACAGCGATACCACATTTACTACCACTCCTGCAAAGTCGGAAATAACAATACGTCAGTTGCTTACCCATACATCCGGCATTGGGTATGGAATAATTGACGGCGACGAGCGTATGAAAATGCTTTACAAAAAGGCTGGAGTTACCGACCTGTTTACCACCGAAAATATCACCATTGCCGAAAGTGTAAAAAAACTGGCGAAGCTTCCTCTTCATCACGAACCAGGCGAAAAATACACCTACAGCGAAGGCCTCGATGTGCTTGGTTATTTTATTGAAGTTGTTTCGGGAATGCCGTTCGATGTTTTCCTGAAAACACGATTGTTCGACCCGCTGGGAATGAACGATACCCGTTTTTATCAGCCCGAAAACAAGGCTAACAGACTGGTGCCTGTTCAGCAGAAAACAAACGGACAATGGGAACGTTATCCTGTAACTTTTTACGATCCCGATTATCCGGTAAAAGGCGCTAAAACTTTTTTTTCCGGTGGTGCCGGCCTTTTCGAGTACAGCAAAAGATTATGCCACATTCCTTCAGATGTATCTGAATGGCGGAGAATACAACGGAGTAAGAATTCTGAGCCGCACCACGGTAGATTTAATCATGGCCGATCAGAACCTGAGAGTTTGGGATAAGAATGCCGATTCGCATCTGGGACTGGCCTTTTCAGTTGAAAACCAAGGCGGGCAAGACAAAGGCGCAAAAGGCAGCATTGGAACTTTTGGCTGGGGCGGTTATTTCAATACCCAATATTTTGCCGATCCCAAAGAAAAAATGATCGGAATTATCATGAAACAGACGCAAGGGCCTGTTAACGACGAAACCGGTTGGAAATTCCGCCAGATGATATGGCAAACGATTGATGATTAGTAGTAAGTAGTAAGTAGTAAGAAAACAGCCGGTTTGTATTGAACTCCTATGGACAATCGGCTAAATAAATTAGCTAATGATAAAATTCGATTCAGATTTTGTGTGGGGGACATCAACCTCAAGTTATCAGATTGAAGGAGCGGCTTACGAGGATGGCAAAGGTCCCAGCAACTGGGATGCGTTTGTACGAATTCCCGGTAAAATTGCTAATAACGAAAATGCCGATGTAAGCTGCGATTTTTATCATCGCTACCGCGACGATATTGCTTTAATGAAAAAACTAGGCATTAAAGCTTTCCGGATGTCGCTCTGCTGGTCACGTATTCTACCGCTTGGATATGGCGAAGTAAACGAAAAAGGAGTTCAGTTTTACTCCGATGTGATTGACTGCCTGCTCGAAAATGGCATTGAACCATGGGTAACACTGCACCATTGGGACTTGCCCCTTGAATTGCAAATGGCGCACGATGGCTGGCTGAACCCTAAAATTGCTGGTCATTTTGAAAATTATGCAAACTTATGTTTTGAGCGCTTCGGCAACCGGGTGAAAAACTGGATTACCCTGAATGAACCCTGGGTGGTTGCTATTTTGGGTTATGGCCATGGAGTTTTTGCACCGGGACGGGTTTCTAAAACCGAGCCTTACATTGCGGCGCATAACCTGTTACTTAGCCATGCCAGGGCTGTGGAGGTTTACCGTACAAAGTATCAAAAAGAACAAAATGGTAAAATAGGGATTTCAATCAATCTCGACTGGAGAGAGCCGGCAAGCACGAAAATAAAGGATATTGAAGCTGCCGAAAGGGCTCTTTTGTTTTATGGCGGATGGTTTGCCGATCCTATATTTTTAGGCGATTACCCCCAGGTAATGAAAGACCGCATTGGTTATAAATTGCCTGAGTTTACCGAAGAAGAAAAACAGATGCTCAAAGGTTCGACCGATTTTTTTGGGTTAAACCATTATACCACCATGTTTGCTGCCGAAAGTGAACCCGGATCTCCGCCACAAAGTGTTTATGGAAACGGAGGTATTTCGGAAGATCAGGATGTAACACTTTCTACTGACCCGACCTGGGATACAACTTCCATGAAGTGGGCAATAGTTCCCTGGGGAATGACAAAACTGCTGGAGTGGATCAGCCAACGGTACAATTACCCTGTAATTTATATAACCGAAAATGGGATGTCGGAAATTGATACTGTTACCGAAAGTGCTGTTCACGATCCTGCCCGTATCGAATTTCTGAAAGGATATTTTAATGCCTGCCACCATGCAATTTCGAACGGCGCTAATGTGAAAGGATATTTCATATGGTCACTGCTCGATAATTTTGAATGGGCACTCGGTTATCAAATTCAGTTCGGGATAATTCATGTGGATTACAAAACACTGAAACGTACACCAAAGGATTCTTT
>JAAUTT010000234.1 GCA_012031335.1 Bacteroidales bacterium
TGGCAAAAGTATTACCAGATCCTTTTTCCTGGCTACTATAAGTGCCTGAGAAGCGGTTCCTTGTTCCCAGGCAGCCCGCTGCATGCATAACATTGCTGCTATGGCCTTTTCGACCATCGGGTTTTTTGATGCTTTATCTGTTTTTGTGTTTTCTTTTAATTCATTGGGTCTGTTAAAAATTCCGGTTGTCATTAAAGGAATTCCAAGGCTTATGGCTGTGATAAATTTTTTGCGTTCCATGGTTAAGCTTAGTTAGTAGTTATTGAATGTTGAAACGAATTTGAACAAAATTATTGATTTTGCCAAATCAGACCTTTTTTGTCGAATCCCGGACAACCAGATGGGTATTAAGCTTTATTTGTTTAACCGGAAGATCTGTTTCCGATTTGGATTGTTCTAAGAGCAAAGAAGCAGCTTGTTGTCCCATTTCAAAGGCCGGATGTACAACCGAAGTGAGCGCCGGTTCTATAAAAGTGGCATGAAAATCGTCCGTAAAACCGATCACTGAGATATCTTCGGGAATTCGCAGATGCTGATTTTTTATTTCCTTAATTGCAGCAAACATTACCATGTCGTTTATGCCAAATACAGCATCTGGTCTGTCCTTAAGGGCGAGCAGTCTTTTCACAGCATTGGTTGCCGATTCCATATCCATTTCGCACCTTTCGGAATAACCGGGAGCAAGGAATAATTTGCATTGCTGTAATCCCTCCATATAGCCTTGTAGTCTTTCGCGACATATGTTGAGATGATCGGGGCCTGATATGTAGGAGATTTTCCGGCAGCCGACTGATAAAGTATCTTGTAATTTCACGGGCGGCATCTGTATTGTCGGCGATAACCGAAGAGAATTCATCGGTACGGCATACCCTGTCGATAAAAACAAGTGGTATTCCGGCTTCCTGAAAAAGATCGTAATGACTGTAATCCGCAGTGGTACGAGAAACACAGGCGATAACTCCTTCAACCCGGAGGTGAACAAGGTTCTCGACACAGAGCTTTTCTTTTTCAAATAATTCGCTCGACGAGGTAACCACCACATAATATCCTTCTTTGCTGGCAATATCTTCAATTCCGCTTATTACAGATGAAAAGAAATGTGTAACAATATCGGGTATAATAACTCCGATGGTACGGGTTTGTCGTCGCAATAAACCCATCGCTAAAGGATTGGGGCTGTATTTCATGCTTTTTGCCAGTTCCTGGATTTTATGGGACAAAGCCGGACTGATATCAGGATGATTTTTTAATGCACGCGACACGGTCGACACCGAAACATTCAATGCTTGAGCCAGATCTTTTAACGATGTTTGCCTTTTTGCCATTTTAACCGGATAAGGCCGAAAATTAGAGAAAAATTCACCATAAAGAATGTTTATCAGCATATTTTTTACACCGCAAAGCTTTGCGAAATGCTTTGCGATAATTAAAGGTTTTTGTGCTATTGACAATTTGAGCCGAATTACTGAGTTTTGTCCAACTATAACTAATACCTTTTGGAGAGAATGAACAGGCATTCCATCGGAAATACTGGTATAATGATACCTCCCGTGATTTTTGGCACCAGTGCTCTTGGTAATTTATTTACTGCTTTAAGTGATGAGGTAAAACTCGAAATTGTTTCGGAGTGTTTCAGGCATATGCCTGGCACTGTGGTATTCGACAGTGCAGGGAAGTATGGCGCTGGCCTTGCACTGGAGATGCTGGGAACATGCCTGAAGAAATTAAACATTGAACCGGAAAATGTAATTATTTCGAATAAACTCGGCTGGTACCGAACCGAGCTGCTTACTCCCGAACCCACTTTTGAACCGGGTGTGTGGAGAAACCTTAAACACGATGCCCGGCTTAATATCAGTTATAGTGGGATAATGGAGTGTTTTGAGCAGGGAAACAATTTGCTTGGCAATGTTTACAGCCCACAGATGCTCTCTGTGCACGATCCCGACGAATATATCCATATGGGCAGTACGGAGTCGGAACGGAAAAAATTAGCCAATGATATTATTGAAGCATATAAAGCCCTGGCAGAACTTAAAAAACAGGGTAAAGCCCAGGCTATTGGTATGGGCGCTAAGGACTGGAAGATAATCCGGCAGTTAGCTCCCTACATTGAACTTGACTGGGTAATGTTTGCCAATAGCATGACTATTATGCAGCAACCTCAGGAATTGATTACATTCATGCATGAATTGAAGCAGCGAGGAGTGGCCATTATCAATTCAGCAGTTTTTCATTCGGGGTTTCTTACCGGGAGTGATTATTTCGATTATAAATTAATTGATCCTGATAATAAAGTTGATCAGCAAAGATTGAGCTGGCGAAAACAGTTTTTTGCCCTGTGCGAAAAACATGCTGTTTCGCCTGCCACAGCATGCATAAATTATGCTATGAAAGCACCTGGTGTTGTTGCAATATCTCTCAATACATCCAAGCCCGGGCATGTTAAAGCCAATGTGGAATCGGTAAATGCCAGGGTAGATCCTGCTTTTTACAAGGACATGGTAAAGGCCGGGCTGTTAAATGCCGATTTGAACTACTAAACCCCTAATACTAATAATATGACCGAGCACAAACTAATTAACCGAAGTGTTTTGTTCCCATTCATTCTGGTAACCTCCCTTTTCTTTTTCTGGGGTATTCCTAATAACCTGAATGATATTCTTATCAAACAGTTCATGAAGGCCTTTGAGATTTCCCGTTTTGAAGCTGGGCTGCTTCAATCGGCTTTTTATCTTGGATATTTTCTTTTATCCATGCCTGCTGCCATGCTGATGCGTCGGTTCAGCTATAAAACGGGGCTGGTCATTGGGTTGTTGTTGTTCAGTTCAGGCACTTTTCTTTTTTACCCTGCGGCATTGAGCAAAAGCTTTGAGTTCTTTTTGGTTGCTCTTTTTATTATTGCCAGCGGACTTGCTTTTCTCGAAACCGGAGCAAATCCATATATAACAGTCATGGGTGATCCTGAGTCTGCCGCGCGGCGATTAAACTTTTCGCAAGCTTTTAATCCAATCGGAGCAATTATCGGGGTAAGCATCGGCGCTGTTTTTATATTATCAGGAATCGAATTAAGCGATCAAGAGACCGAGGCGATGAAAGTCGCTGGAACCTACCCTGCATATCTCGAGCACGAAACAATGCGGGTTGTAGCTCCATATCTTGTTTTAAGCGCAATAACCTTTCTTTGGGCTATATTAATGATCGCCACCAAATTCCGGCAGTGAAAGACGAAAGTCCCGGCTCTGTTACCACATCCAAAAGAGTCTTTACCCGATTATTTAAGCAGCCTCATTTTGTTAAGGGTGTTGTGGCCCAGTTCTTTTACATTGGTGCCCAGGTAGGAACATGGAGCTATTTCATTCAATATGTGCAGGATTATACTGGTCAACCCGAGAAAACAGCTAGTTATTTTCTTATCGGAACTTTAGTGGCTTTTGGTGTGGGCCGGTTCTCAGCCTCATATCTGATGAGATTTGTTAATCCAGGTTTGTTGATGGGAATTTATTCCATAATCAATATTTTACTCGTTGCCATTAGTATTGCTTTTCCGGGATGGATCGGTTTGTGGGCAGTATTTCTTACAAGCTTTTTCATGTCGCTGATGTTTCCTACAATATTTGCCCTTAGCATCAAAGGGTTGGGTCAGGATACGAAAATAGGAGCCTCGCTGGTGGTTATGGCCATCATCGGAGGAGCCGTTTTACGCCATTAATGGGATATCTGGCCATCAGATCCATGGCGCTTGCAATGGTTGTTCCTTTATTTTGCTACGTTTATATCACCTATTTTGCTTTTTGGGGTTCCGGAACAAAAGGTCCGGTAACCGAAGAATCATCGTTTGTTGCTCCTTCTCATTAATACTTTTTTATGGAATATCTTGAAAAAACATATTATAGTTCATTCAAACGTTTTTGTAAAACACTTGAGCTTGAAAACGACCCGGAGCTTATAGAAGCGTATAAAAAAGTTCATTCAAAAGGTAATGCCTGGCCCGAAAATTACTCAGGGAATGCGCGAAGTTGGCATACTCGATATGGAAATTTATATCCATGGTACCCGATTATTTATGATCATGGATACCACTCCTGAATTTGATCACGAAATTGCTATGGCCGAACTTGCAGTCAAACCACGGCAGACTGAATGGGAGGCTTTTGTATCCCGGTTTCAGAAAACCAGTTCTGAGGCTAAAGCCAGTGAAAAATGGCAGCCTATGGAGCGGATTTACAAGCTGAACGAATAACCTTAATTATTTTGGTAATGAAAATTGACAGTCATCAGCACTTCTGGAAATACAACCCATTGGAATTCGGATGGATTAATGAACAGATGCATGTTATCCGCCAGAATTTTTTGCCCAACGATCTTCAGGAAGTATTGAATCAGACAGGATATCAAGGGTCCGTAGCTGTGCAGGCAAGGCAAAATACAGAGGAAACAGCCTGGTTGCTGGAGCTATCTGCCAACCACAATTTTATCTGTGGTGTTGTTGGGTGGGTCGATCTTTGTTCTCCAAAATTAGTAATGCAACTGGATGAGTTTAGTAAGTATGAAAAGTTTGTTGGTGTGCGGCATGTTATTCACGACGAGCCTGATATCGATTTTATGCTTCGTGCCGAATTTCTGAAAGGCATAAGCCTGATTGGCAAATACAATCTGACATACGATATTCTTGTATTCCCGAAACACTTGGCCAACACCATACAGCTTGTCAAACTTTTTCCCGATCAGGTTTTTATTCTCGATCACATTGCCAAGCCCGATATTAAAAACCAGTTATTATCACCATGGAAGGAAGATATTCAAAAGCTGGCAACGTATCCCAATGTATTCTGCAAAGTATCGGGCATGGTTACAGAGGCAAATTGGAATTCCTGGAAACAAGAGGATTTTAATCCCTATCTGGATGTTGTTTTTGAGAATTTTGGTTCCGACCGTGTAATGATTGGGTCGGATTGGCCGGTATGCACGGTTGCTGGTTCTTATGGCCACGTAATGAATATTGTGGAGGATTATATTCAACCATTTAGTATTCAGGAAAAAGCCGCTGTAACTGGCGATAATGCGAAAAGATTATATCAGTTGAAATAGAAAATCAAAATTTTAAGTATGCAGGCATATGCCATAAAAGATAAAGGAATTATCAGCCCGGTTGAAATTCCGGAGCCCGTTTCAGGCGATAACGATGTTTTAATCGAAGTGAAATATATTGGTTTGTGTGGAAGTGATATAAACGCTTTCCGGGGGTTAATGCCATTTGTTAACTTTCCCCGCATTCCGGGTCATGAAATCAGTGGCATAATCCATTCAAAGGGGAAATCCGTAAGTGCTGCCCTGAATGTGGGCGACCGGGTAACCGTTTCTCCCTATACACAATGTGGTACATGTCCATCGTGCCGACAGGGTAGATTTAACTGCTGCCAGTTTAATCAAACACTGGGAGTGCAGCGCGATGGTGCTTTAACCCGCTATATTGCAGTTCCGGCCGAGAAGGTATTTACCTCGTCGTTGCTTTCCCTTGAAGAGTTAGTCCTTGTAGAACCCTTTAGTGTTGGATATCATGGGGCCAACCGTGGACAGGTTTGTGAAACTGATACCCTGTTATTACTTGGTTGCGGAACTATCGGGATGGGCGCTTTATGTGCTGCCGTGCGGAAAGGTGCCACTGTTATAGCGCTCGATATTGACGATAAAAAGCTTGAAATGGCTTCGAAATTTGGTGCCAGGTATGCAATAAACTCTACAAGGGAAAAATGCCCGGGAAGTGGTAATGAAACTTACCCATAACGAAGGGGTAAGTATTGCCGTGGAAGCAGCAGGTTCACCCGTAACTTTCAATATGGCGCTCGATCTGGTGTCGTTTGGTAGTAGAGTTGTTACCATTGGTTATTCCAAAGAGGATACCCCAGTGAAAACCCAGCTTATAGTCAGCAAAGAACTGAATATTTTTGGATCGCGAAACGCGTTAAGGGTATTCCCATCGGTAATACAAATGTTCGAACTGAAAGAAAAACCTTATACGGATATGATTACCAGAATATTTAAGTTCGATGAAACTCTTGCAGCCTTTGAATACTGGAACACTAACCCCGGAACGGTTTCAAAAATATTAATAGATGTACAAAACGCCTAAACAATTAATTAACAATTCTACTATGTATAAAAAAACTATTCAGTTTCTTTTTGCCCTTGTGTTGATATTAAATTTTTCGCAAGGACTCCTGTTTTCGCAGGATAATAAAAAGGAATCTAAGGTTAAAGAGCCTTTTGAGCCTACGCTTGAGTCATTTAAAAATTACAAGTATCCCGAATGGTTCCGCGATGCTAAATTTGGAATTTGGGCTCACTGGGGCCCACAGGCTGTTCCCCGCCAGGGCGATTGGTACGCACGGAAAATGTACGAATCGGATGTGGCCGACTGGAACACCAAACTACCTACCGGTAAACCAAGCAGGGAATATCTTTATCATGTTGAACATTACGGACATCCTTCGAAATTCGGTTATAAGGATATTATTCCTCTCTGGAAAGCCGAACGTTGGAATCCTGAGCAGTTGATGAAACTGTACAAAAGAGCGGGTGCCCGCTACTTTGTAAGCATGGCAACGCATCATGATAATTTCTTTCTGTGGAATTCAAAGATTCACAGCTGGAATTCCGTTAAGATGGGTCCAAATAAAGATGTGGTAGGATTATGGCAACAAGCTGCCAAAAAAGAAGGACTTCGTTTTGGCGTTTCGGAACATCTTGCAGCCAGTTATACATGGTTTCAAACAAGCCGGGGTGCGGATAAAACGGGACCTTTAGCTGGTGTACCCTATGATGGTGCTAACCCGGAGTATGAAGACCTGTATCATTCCAAAACTGCTCCCGATGATAGGAATGGCTGACGAAAGATCCTGAAAATCAGCAGAATGGCTTTCGTGCATCAA
>JAAUTT010000235.1 GCA_012031335.1 Bacteroidales bacterium
GAGATCATGGTGAGCTGGTCTTTCGCACGGCGATGGGAGCAATACTGCTGATGCCACCACCTCTGGAGCAAACTGGAGTGCAGGAGACTGGGTTCATTTTGCCCTGTTGGTAGACAAGAGTAGCGGTACCTGCCATATTTATGTCGATGGAGTAAACCGAAGCAGCAGTACTTCAATTTATAGTGGTTTTAATACCAGCAATAACCTGTTACTTGGCAGAAGCCTGGATGAGACACAAGCCTGGGCATATATGGACGATGTACATGTTTATAATTGCCTGTTGACCACCACGCAGATCAATACGGTGATGAACACGTTTAACTCACCTGTTTTTGCATCCACTCCTTCAGTTCCACAAAACCTTGTTGCCGAAGTAATTTCATCTACGCGGATAGATCTCAGATGGGGAGACTCAGATACCGAGACCGGCTATACCCTTGAACGTACTACAGTATCGGGTAACTGGACAGGCGCCACCACCTATAGTCCTTCGGCCAATGAGGTTAGCTATTCAAACACCGGACTAACCCCGGGAACGACCTACTATTACAGGATAAAAGCCAACAACGGGAACGGAAGCAGTGGCTATAGCAATATAGCCACTGGCACCGCTTCGTCTTCGAGTTATACCCTAAGTATCACTACCCCGGTTCATGGGACAATTTCGGCCAATCCCTCGGGCCCATCCTATGTATCAGGGACAACGGTAAGCCTGAGCGCTACACCGGAACCTGGTTACCAGTTTGCAGGGTGGACCGAAGCACTCACAGGGACAACGAACCCAGTCAATCTGGTGATGAATGGCGACAAGACAGTTGGAGCGACCTTTACGGCCCTACCCAGCTACACGTTAACAATCAATACCCCTGCCAATGGCACGATCACAGCCAGTCCCGCAGGACCCACATATGTATCAGGGACCACAGTAAGCCTTACGGCGAGCCCTTCACCCGGGTTCCAGTTTACGGGCTGGACAGGTGCTGCGACAGGAACGCAGAGTCAGGTCAATATACAGATGAACGGAAACAAGACGGTTGGAGCGACCTTTGTAGCTACTACAAACCAGAGCCCTTATGGAAGCAGTCCCATGACCATACCAGGGAAGATAGAGGTGGAGGACTATGATATTGGAGGATTGGATACCGCCTATTATGATACTACACCTGGAAATGAAGCCCACGACGGTTACCGGGAGTCGGAGAGCGTTGATGTTCATGCCTCAGGAGATAATGGTTCGCCAGTAATAGGCTGGACTTATGATGGAGAATGGATGGAATACACGGTTAATGTTACGGCAGGAACTTATAACATCATAGCGCGTATCACATCACCCAATAGTGGAACCAATTTAAAGCTCTATCTTGATGGGACGCTTGTGGGATCGATGCCCATCACCAATACAGGAGGCTTTTTCAACTGGCAAAATGATACATTGAAGAATGTCACCCTCATGGGAGGTAACAACAGGATTTTGCGGGCAGAGATATCAGGTATGACAGGGGATTCCAATTTTGACATTAACTGGATCCAATTTGAAACTATTGGAAATCAGGTCCCTAAGGCAACCAATGTATATTTAATAGATAACTCCCCATCCTCAACGACTTGGCGAACATATTACACTTATACTGACTCAGAAAATGATACTGAGGGAGCATCTGTATTTACATGGTATTATGTGGCAGATACAATTACAGGTACTCCTTCACAAATTTCACGTCCGAATAATAAATTTTATACTGTTCCGAAAGGGTTATCTGGAAACTACTTCAGAGTATCAGTAACACCGGTTGCAACCTCCGGATCATTAACCGGCATTCCTTCTTTTTCAAAATGGTATATGGGTATAAACTATAATCTAAACAGGCCAGCTCATCCAAGCTACACAGATTTGTCAACTACTTCGGTAAAGTTACATTGGGAGGATTCTACAACAAATGAAAATCATTTCAGGGTTTTACGGAAGTTACCCACTGAAACCTACTTTACACAAATTGCAGAACTTGATCCCAATATTACGGAGTATACTGATAATGGACTTAGTCCCCAGACTACATATAATTATCAGATTGTTGCTACTCACCCATTGTTTAGTTATGGGTATAGTGAAATATTAACCATAAC
This sequence comes from Bacteroidales bacterium, assembly GCA_012031335.1. The sequence continues at coordinate 2,125 of JAAUTT010000235.1, forward strand.
AACTTTGGGGGCATCCGGTCCTTCGCCGGCAAATTTAAAGACTAAAACAAAGACACCAACCAGTATTTCGCTGAATTGGGGATATGAATCTGAAGATCATGCCGGTTTTTATGTAAAAAGAGGTACAGGAGAATCTGCTGAGGGTCTAATTGCCACTCTTGCGGCATCAGAACGGAACTATACGGATGATAATGTAGTTCCCAATACCACATATAACTACAGAGTTGAAGCATATAAAAGTGGGGGAGCAACTACTACCACTGCTGTCTTAAATGTTACAACACCTGACGCACAGACATTTGTAGAGCAATACAATGGAAATATAGCAGCAATTGAATGGGGTACCGTTAACAATAATGCTTTAGAAACCTCTGTGGAGACCCGGCGTTACGATTTTGGTTATGATGCTCTTAACAGGTTAACAAGTTCAGCATTTAAAACCAAAAACCCCACAACCGGATTATGGATCGAAAGTGGAGGATGGAACGAAACAGGTTTTGATTATGATTTAAATGGAAATATAAAGGCATTGCAGCGTGTAAAGATATTAAGCGGACTCCCTAAAACTATAGATTTATTGGAATATGGGTATAAGGATGAAAATTCTAACCAATTAATCAAGGTATCTGATTTTACAGGTAATGATTATGGGTTTAAGGATGGAGCAAATGAAACCGACGAATATCTTTATGACAATAATGGTAACCTTAGAGAAGATAAGAATAAGAAAATTACATCCATAAAATATAATTTATTAAATTTACCCGAAGAAATTACGTTCTTTGACGGTTCCAAGGTAAAATATATTTACGATGCCACCGGAGCCAAACTGCAAAGATAAGCACACCAGCAGGAGAACAGCTACCATACTGATTACTGTGGGAGTTGAATTTCAGGTACTTCTGTGAATAAAAGCTAAGCCAGATACATACCGATGAAGGAGCAGTGACTTTTAACGATCAGGGTGTTGGAATGTACACTTACTTTTTGAAGGACCATTTGGGTAATACAAGGGTGGTTATTGACCAGAATAAAACAGTGCAGCAAAAAACGGATTATTATCCTTTTGGAGGAACCGCCTGGATAGGTAGTAATTCATCGGGAAACAAGTATTTGTATAATGGTAAAGAGTTACAGAATGATGCCTTTGATCTGAATGGTGATGATATAAACGATGTAGCGCTGGATTGGTACGATTCGGCGCCAGGTTCTATGACCCACAGATTGGAAGGTGGCATGCACCAGATCCAATGGCTGAATTGTATTTCAATGCTTCACCTTATCATTATTGTTTGAATAATCCTTTGAGGTATATAGATCCAACTGGAATGCTTACAACTGAGGAGATGGTTCAAGATGCATGGAGTCGAACATTACCTGGCACAAATAGAAGTTTTTATTACAATGATGAAGATCCTCCCAAGAAAGAAAATCAAAAGCCTCAAGGTATACCTGACCTACCTACAACAATTTCTGAACTAATAGATCAAGTAGGAGAAAGTATTTCAGACTTCTTTGGATGGAACGTAGATTCTAAGAACCCTGCTAATAGGGACAAGTTAGAAAAGGGACAACAAAATGTTGAACAAGCTATAGTTGTAATTGAAACTACAAATGGGATATTATCATTGGTAGTTCCGGCTTCTAGTGTAGCTGAGTTAATGTCAAAAATTGAGAAAGGACATGGAAACCAAGCTTTAGCATCAGTTCCTTTTGTTGTTTTAGATTTTGTACCTGGAGGTAACGCAGGTAAAGGAGTAAAAACTTTTGCAAAATTTAAGGTTTTATATGGCAAAGCAGGTAAAGGTAATGCTTGGCATCATATAGTTGAACAACATGCCGATAATGTTGCTAAGTTTGGCGCAGAAATGATTCACAATATTGATAATTTGATTAAGATACCTGCAGGGAAAGGATCAATACATGCAAAAATTACAGGGTATTACAATTCTAATTTCCCTGGTACTAATACCAAAGTAAGAGATTTTGTTCGAACTCTAAGTTTTGAAGATCAGTATAAATTTGGAATGGATGTGTTAAAAAGATTCGGATGGACACCTTGAAAAATATTTTTATTGAGGATGCGATATCGCATGGGAATGCAATTCTTATTGGAGAGAATAAAAAAGCTAATAAGATGCATAAAAAATTGATGGCTTATTACGAAATGAATAAAAAGGATAGTGCGATCTCTCAGCTATATTTAGAGAATCTTACGCATCCTAATGAGAGTGTTAGGATTTGGAGTGCAACCTTCTTACTTAAAACAAATCCAAATAAAGCAGTAGAAACGCTAACTGAATTATCTCAGAGTAGTTCTATATTTGGTCTAAGTGCGAAAAGTATTTTAATAATGTGGAATAATGGACAGTTGGAGTTATTATAAATATGTTACCCCCTGCTGCCCGTAGTTTGCAATAACATTTACCCGTTAGCGCGCATGTTCGGCAGAAATGCAGGAGCGCGATTGTATCGCGTTCCTTTCTTAACCGGCATTTGTAATGCCAATTATTCGCTATCGCTCATGAGAAAAGTTGCGAAGCAAGAAAATAGATAAAGCAGAGAACCGGGGCAACTCGGTTTTTTGTTTTTACGAGGCTAACTGTTGTATTTTGCGTTTAGTGATAAACGCATCCAGGAATATCTTAACTACACTGCGGTCTTGTTCCGGCAGTTTTTCGATAATTTTAAACTGGTTAAGGAGTTCTTTATCTGTAAGTGTATTGCCGGCCAGCTCGTCAGAGGAGCCGTTCATCAGGAAATCGGAAGACACTTCCAGGGCATTGGCCAGCTTGGCCAACACATCGGCCGAGGGCTGCGCACCTTTTTCCTCGTACCTTCCGATTTGGGAATAATGCACCCCGATAGCATTTGCCAGGTCGCTCTTTGAGAAACCTTTTTCCAGCCGTGCTTTTTTTAACCTTTCGCTAAAAGTCGTCATTTTGCGCAAATAATTTATTAACAGTGCAAATATATAAATAACGCACGTTTTTAAATGGTTTTGTGTGCGCATTGTTAATAAAGTTTGCTAACATTGTTTGGTTGTTTTTGCGTGTTTGTTTTATTTTGTGCGTAAACGCAAATAAAATATTTATCAACAATGGAAATCCAGGAGATAAAAACCCGACTAAGCATAGAGGCAGTGCTAAACAGGTACAACTTAAAACCCGATAAGCACCAAAAAATCTGTTGCCCTTTCCACAGCGAGAAAACGCCGAGCCTGGTAATTTACCCCAAGACAAACACCTGGTATTGCTTTGGCTGTGGGGTTACCGGCGACAGCATCCAGTTTATAGAGATGTACGAGAAATGCACCAAACACGAAGCATTGTTAAAAGCGCAGAGTTTTATCAACATGCCACCCGTGCCAAACCCCAGGCCAAAACCGGAGAAGCCGGAACTGCCGCAGGAGCCGCAAATGCCAGAGGAAAGAACCGCTATACTTGCCAAAATCTTCGAGAGCTTTAAGAACGGGCTAAACCACCCGGTAAGCGTAAAGCCCAAAGAATATCTGAGAGGCCGAAACCTTAACCCTGAGTTATTAGAGCTTGGTTACAACTCCGGCCAGTTCCACCACCGGGGAGGACTGAGCGAAGCCGATAAACAGGCCTGTATAAACGTAGGTTTATTGATCCCATACACTGGCAGCGTTCCCAACGGGAGCGGCACCACTTACACGGCTTTTGCCAAAGACTGCATTATCTTCCCATTAAAGGATAAAGCCAGAAATATTGTAAGCCTTTACGGCCGCAGCATCACCAATAACGATAAGTCCAAACACTATTATTTAAAGGACAGGCAAGGGCTTTACCCGAGCTATCCCAATCCCAACACAACCAAACTAATATTAACCGAGGCAATTATAGACACAGCAACACTTTTACAAATACCTGAGATTGCAAGAGAGTATGAAATATTAAGCTGTTACGGTACAAACGGGCTAACAGAAGAACTCAAAGCAGCAATAAAGGAATTGCAAAGGCTTGAAGAGATAATCTTTTTCTTTGATGGTGATAAAGCCGGGAAAGATGCTATAAAGAAATACCAGGACGAGCTTTTACATCAGTTTCCAGGCGTAAAACTTACCGCCGTAGAAACTCCGGAAGATGAAGATGTAAACAGCCTTTTGCAAGGGCATAACCCGGAAATATTGCTGCACCTGATAGAAAACCGCACCCCACTTTTTCTTTTAACTGAAAACTTATTTGAACCACTGGAAAGGGAAAGCCAGAGCGAACCCGTTTCAAATAAAAAAGAAAGTACACCGGAACCGGCGAAAACCACGGGCAAACTCAACACCCGCAACCCGGAATATATCACCTATACCACCGATGAACTGCAAATCATTATCCTGGGCGGCATCAACCTGCAGCAGCTCGACCGCTTACGCATTACAGTTAAAATAAGCCGGACAAGCACCGGAGACCCGTTGCACAGTATCCGTCACACACTCGATTTATACCATAGCGATTACCTGGAGAAATTTATAGGCAAAGCATGTGAACAACTGGAAATAAGCACCAGCATGCTTAAACGGGTTATTGCGGAACTGACCGAGCAAATAGAAGCATATCGTTTAAGCAAAATTGAAAGCCTGAAAGAACAAAAACCCCAGGCAAGGCAGTTAAGCGAACAGCGTTATAAAAGAGCAATCAACTACCTGAAAGCCCCAAAACTGATGGAACGCACAAATAGCGACATCGGCAGAACCGGGATGATAGGCGAAGAAAACAACCCGCCTTTTAATGTACCTGGTATTTTACATCAAGGCTCAGGGGAACAACCCCTCCACATCATCAGCCTG
>JAAUTT010000236.1 GCA_012031335.1 Bacteroidales bacterium
ATAGCAATACACTCAGCATTTTTATCGGTTAAAAAGGCTTTAAAGTTACTAAAGCCCATATTGCGGCATCCTATCAAACCATAATTGACTTTCTGGTTCGAGCTGCATCCAGCAGTAGTGACCATCATGGACGACAACAAAATGCCACCCGAGATCATTCCCGATTTCTTAATAAATTCTCTTCTGTTTTCAGTTTCCATTATCTTGACAAAAGTTAGTGTGCTTTTTAAGTTTTTTTAATCTGTTACCGCGAAAATTCTGCCTTTCATTTCCAGCTCCGTTTGCGTAAAGGAGTCGTCGGCAGCTGCACCCGATGGTTGTTTGCCTCCGGCTGAGATCATAAATTTACCGGGTTCCACCACCCTGTGAAAGGTTTTATCAATAACCGAAAACTGATCGGCTTTTAATTCAAGTTCCACCTTCCGGGTTTCACCAGCCTTGAGGAATACCCTTTTTATGGCTGCCAGGGAAATTTGGGGTACCGGCACATCCGACTCCAGGTCGCGGATATAAACCTGTACAACTTCTTCACCGTCGAGTTTGCCGGTGTTGGTCACATCCACCGAAATTTTCACAGCATCGCCGGCATTAACCAGTGTAGGCACTTTCAAGCCCGAATATTTAAAAGAAGTATAGCTGAGACCGTAACCAAAAGGATACAGCGGCTCTCCCTTAAAGTAACGGTATGTGCGTCCTTCCATGCGGTAATCTTTGAAATCGGGAAGCTGCTCTGCCGATTTATAAAAGGTAACGGGGAGACGTCCCGATGGATTATATTCACCATACAATAACCGCACGAGAGCTTTACCCGTTGCCTCACCAGGATAAAAAGCCTGCACAATCGCGTTTACATGCTGCGCTTCCCAGTTCAGGGCAATGGCGCTTCCGCTGAAATTGATATATACAATCGGCTTACCGGTTTTCTGCAGCTCTTTCAACAGGTCTTCCTGCACTTTAGGAAGATCGAGACTGGTGCGGTCGCCATGCGAGAAACCATCAATTTCCAGGGGCATTTCTTCACCTTCCAGATCGGCCGAAATCCCGCCGCAAAAAACGATGACATCGGCTTTGGCAGCTGCTGCCAGGGCTTCTTTACGGTAATCGCGCGAAACATCTACCCAGGTAAGGGTAGCCGAGGGTTCTATGGCATTGCCCCACCAGGCTGGAGTTACCGAGAATTCAGCTACAACATTATATTTTTTGCCTTTCTCGAGGAGCATGCCTTTGGAGTCGGGTTGTTTATCGTCGATTTTCACTTTTACATTACCACCGAACATATAAGTGGCGGTTTTATCAGGAACAAGTATACCCGTCCATCTCACCGAGAACTGATCTTCAAGTTTATTGCTAACGGGCGACTTATACCAGTAGAAGTTTACAGCACTGTCGGTTTTTACAAACGAAGGAGTTCCGTTGAAACTGTTATTGGTAAAATATGCCCCTTGCAGTCCCGGTTTCAACTTCCCATTATCATCATGGAAAAAGTTTTTGTATGAAATGATTTCGTGATTTGTATATACACCGGGAACAATGGGACATCCCGGTGCGTAAGTTAAGCTGTTACCCAGTTTTGTACGCATTGCCGTCAGCGGTGTTATGGGTCGGATGGGAATTCCGTTGTAGTTACCGATGAGAATGGAAAAGTTATCGGCATTGGGGCCAATGAGCGCAACTTTTTTCCCTTGTTTTAGGGGGAGAATACCATCATTCTTAAGTAATACCATCGATTTTTCGGCTGCCAGCTCCGTAAGTTTCAGGTGTTCGGGAGATCCCACCACAGAAAAAGGTATTTTGGTATAAGCCACCTGGTCGGCCGGGTCGAACATACCAAGCAGGAACCGGGCTTTGAAAAGGCGCTTTACGGAGGTATTGATATCTTTTTCGTTGATCATGCCCACATGAATAGCCGAGTCGAGGTTGGGTACCAGGAAACTTCCGGGTGTTTCGCAGTTAAGGTCGGTACCTGCCGATATGGACCATCCCCAGGCTTGTGATGAGGTTTGAACCATGTGATGGGCATTTTTGGTATAAAAATCGGAGATAGCGCCACAATCGGACACAATATAACCTTTAAAGCCGAAATCGTTACGAAGAATATCTTTCAGGAGGAGGTCGGATCCACAGCAGGGCTGATCACGAAACCGGTTGTATGCACACATCACTGAGTAAACGTTGGCTTCCTTTACGGTTGCTCTGAAAGCCGGCAGATATGTTTCGTACAGATCGCGGTCGTTCACATAAATATTGTCGATATGGCGGGTGTATTCCGGACCACTGTGTACGGCATAGTGCTTGGATGTTGCAACGGTTTTAAGGTACTTCGGGTCGTTACCCTGGAGACCTTTGATAAAATTAACAGCCATCCGGCCGGTCAGATATGGATCTTCGCCATAGGTCTCCTGCCCTCTGCCCCAGCGCGGGTCGCGGAATATATTGATGTTGGGTGTCCAAAAAGTTAATCCGGTATATATGCTGTAAACATTATTTTTTACAAAGTTGTGGTGTTTAGCCCTTGCTTCGTCGGAGATAGCGGTAGCTATTTTAAACATTAAATCCTCATCGAAGGTAGCCGATAAGCCGATGGCCTGCGGGAAAACGGTGGCTTTGCCGGCACGGGCCACACCGTGGAGACATTCGTTCCACCAGTTGTACGAAGGTATACCCAGCCTGTCGATGGCAGGAGTATAGTTAAAAAGTTGCGAAACTTTTTCCTGAAGGGTAAGACGCGAAACCAGATCGTCGACCCGTTCGTCGATACTCAGGCTCGTGTTCTGAAACGGGTATTGCTGGCCAAATACTGGCAAATACACAAACAGTGCTGCTATTAGGAGCAAATAATAAACATTTTTCTTCATCTTTTTCTCGTTTAAGTTAAAGTTACTAAAGTTTCTGAATCAGGAATTTCTATTTAACCTTCCATACGGTTACTCCAGCCGGTTGAATTTCCTGATTTCCAACCACAATTTTGGATGACGGTGGTATACTCAGCTTATATATTTTATCGGAATAGTTCACGGCAATACCCAAACCATTGCGGTACTCCACAGTCACTCCTTCGGGATAATTTTCGACAGGAATATTCCAGGAAGCATAGAGTTTTTTCAGCAGGCTGTTTTCAAGGAGACCTTCGTTGCTGTCGATACCCACAAAAGTGACGGTACCTTTGCCCAGCTTACGGGTGATAACAGCGGGTTTTCCGGCGTAATAATCGCCCTGGTAGGTAGCGAGTGTTGCGGTTCCCTGAAAAGGCTTAACAATATCACCCCAGGTTTTCCAGGCATATTTTTTATTATCCATTACTACTGAGTCCTGGGCGTGCGGCATGGGAAGATCGTAAAATTCGATTTCGGCACCGATCAGGTCCCATATGGGCTGAGCAAATTTTGCTTCCCAGAGATGCATATCGCGGTTTTTATACCCGGTTCGGCAGGTAAGGATGAGGTTACCACCGTTTTGAGCATATGCGGATAGTTTATCGATCAGGGCTTTATCAATCTGCTGATATGCCGGAGCTATCAATACAGGATATTTCGAGAAATCCATAGGATCGGTAATAATATCGACCGGAGCGCCAAACGATTTCAGTGTATTGTAATATTTGTTGATATGCTCCATGGAATTCCACTGGTTTGTTTGTTTGTTCATCTCCATTCCCCAGATATTTTCGAAGTTATAGAGGATCGCTGTTTTACGAGCCAGATAAGGAGCCGGCAAGCTTGCTTTTGGGTCGTATTGCTTTCTTAGTGCGTTAATTTCGGCCATAAATTGCCTGAATTCGATTCCACCGGGTGTAGGGGTTACGCCATCGGGACCGACAATGCCATAGTGGTATTGCTCATATCCTGAAAGTGGTGCCCGGTAACGATAAGTACAAGCTATTCGGGAGCCACCGGCAAACTGATGCCAGAGCCACATCCTGACGGCACCCGGAGCCGGTTGTGCGTTGATGCTTCCCCAGTTCACCTGCCCTGGCTGCAGTTCCATCACCCCATAATAAGGAGATAAAGGACGAAAGAAATCGTTGGCAAAAGGAATACGGAGAGGGTCGCCTATGCGGTAACCTTTGCGGCCGATGCCGCGGGATTCGCCATACACCATATACCGGGTATAAGTAATAAAGTCGAGGTCTTTGCTTTTGCCAATATAACCACCATCGTAATTGGGGATATAATTGGATGTTACCCACTGATTGCGTGCATATTTTTTAATTTCGCGAGCCTGATCATCGAGGAAAGATGCCGTTTCCCAGGCAGCAAAGCGATAATGGTCGAGCCGTTGGTTGAGGTTCATGCCCCATTGGCGGTGCAAGGGAATATTGATCTCGGAAAAGTCGGAATACAATTGACTCCAGAAGGCCGTTCCCCAGGCTTTGTTTAGTGCATCGATGGTACCATACTGATTTTTGAGCCATTCGCGGAAACGCTGTTGGGCATCCTGGTTGTAATCGTGAAAAGTACGGGGCTCATTGTCGATCTGCCATCCGATGATGCGGGGATCGTTGCCATACCGTTTGGCCAGTTCGGCCACCATTTTTACGGAATACTTTCTGTAAACACTGCTGGAGAAAGTAGCATGCTGTCTACCTCCATGATCCATGCGTTTACCGTTTTCGTCGAGTTCCAATACCTCGGGATGTTTCCGCACCAGCCAAACCGGAGGAGTGGCCGTGGACGTACACATTATTACTTTTAATTTATATTTAGCAGCCAGGGCAACTGCCTTATCGAGCCATGCGAAATCGTAACGGCCCTCCTCGGGTTCGAGCTGAGCCCAGGCAAATTCGGCATAATGGGTAAATTCAAACCCCATGGAGGCAATATTCCTTAAATCGCGGTCCCATTGCGAGGAATCCCAATGTTCGGGATAATAATAAACACCAGTGGTGATAAGCTGGTTTTCAGGGAAGTAATCGGGATTTTGCTGCGCAGTTATCTGGGTAGCAAAAACTGTTAAGATCAACGAAATAAACAATTTAAAAGACAAGTTATTTTTCATAGGTATTCTAATTAGCAGAATGTGCTAAAATAAAACAAATATTGGAACCCATCCCAACACACTGTATTAATTATGATCGTAAAACTGTTAAGATTATTTCCTGATTACCGCCTCAGGTGTGTCTGTTACCCATAAATTTCTACACTAATCAGGTCTGCTCTTCCAAAACTTTGAAATAGATTACATTTTGTTTATTCGTTATTGGGAAAGTTAGGCTAATGGACCGCACTTAATCCACATTAATCTTCTGAAAAGCGTTTGATCCATTTTAAACTGATTCACTACCAGCTTGTAAAACCTGAAGGTTTTTTACCACAATTCATTTGGCATTAATAGACGATAGAAACATAGCCATCGGAATGAAAATAAACATTCCGGTACTGGGAATTTCCTTTCCCTAAAAAGGGAACATAATCCACAATCGTACCGGAATGTTGTTATCAGGATAGTCGCTATTTTTCATTACTACCCGAAGAACGTTCTCTTTCGGCCGGATTGTCGCCCGATTCAAAATCGTATTCCCGGTTGTCGTTCATGGAATTCTTTCCGGGTTTTTTGCTTGCTTTGTTTGTCTTTGCTTTGTTTTCCTTTCGTGCCATATATCAGGTTTTAAAGTTACGTCGATATGCGGCAAAGAACATACCATCCGAACTGTATACCATTGTGGAATTAATATTGCCTGAAAGAATCAAAAATAATCCAGCATGGAAAACTATATTGATCATTTATCAGAACCATACCGTTCACTCATAAGCTATGGTATTTTGGTTGTGTCTTGCTTTTTGACCGGTATGATTTTAAATTTCGTTTTTACAAGTTTATATCCCTTTACAACCGGAAAAAGAAGTCGGCATCGCTGAATTTTGTGTATCAGTACACACAAAAACCTATGCATGTGTTTGTTCCCCTGCTGATGGTGCTTATTTCATTGCCCCTGCTGGTTTCACATCTGTATTATTCTCTTATCTACAGAATTATTTATATTGCATTCAGCATTTCGTTTGCATGGCTGCTGATAAAACTAATATATGTGTTTGCCGATACGGTGCTTGCCCACCATGATGTATCCACCCAGAATAATCTGAGCCAGCGCAAGCTTGTAACCCAGATGCAATTTATCAAAAGGATGCTGATAATTTTGGTAGTGGTTATTTCGGTATCGGCCATTCTGCTTAATTTCGAAAGTGTAAGGAGGTTTGGTACAGGCATTCTTACTTCAGCTGGTATTGTAGGCATTATCATAGGTTTCGCAGCACAGCGAAGCCTCGGGAATTTGCTGGCAGGCCTGCAGATAGCTTTTAGTCAGCCGATACGCATTGACGATGTGGTGATAGTGGAAAACGAGTGGGGCAGAATAGAAGAGATAACACTCACCTATGTGGTGATAAAACTCTGGGATATGCGCCGGCTGGTGGTTCCACTGAACTACTTTATCGAGAAGCCTTTTCAGAACTGGACTAAAAAATCTTCCGATATTATAGGCTCGGTAAGCTGGTTTTTAGATTACAATGTTCCCATTGATGCCATGCGCAAAAAGCTGAATGATTTGCTAACGGATTCACCGCTATGGGATGGAAATACAAGAGTATTGCAGGTTGTAAACGCCACAGATAAATCGATAGAGATAAGGGCCATAATGAGCGCCAGGAATGCCGGCGATGCATGGGATCTTCGATGCACTGTCCGGGAAGAAATGATAAAATTTATCCGCGAAAAGTATTCACAGAGTTTGCCTACCCTGCGTACAGATGTTAATATGCTCAATCCGCCCGGAAATAACGGACACAACAAATCCAACCCATCCAAGGAAGCAGGGAGAGTATGATAAATAACCTGTGGGTTATCAGGGACTGGCTACCTTATCCTTATCACCCGGAACCCTATTAATGGCTGGATTTTTCTTATCCTCCAATGGCT
>JAAUTT010000237.1 GCA_012031335.1 Bacteroidales bacterium
AAATTTTCAACCAAGTGGTATTTTAAAAATAGGAGGCAAATACATCGCCAGTTCCATCGAAATGGGCATTTACATGTGAATGAAATAAAAGGAGGTTTCACTATTCGTTTTTAGCCGTACTCCAATTTTTTTTTCTTTGCAGTAACTTGTTAATATGTAATTTAATAATGGGAACCGGATTTCAAAAGCAATGATATGAGATTCCAGATCGGCCTCAGATGGGATTCCCGAATACATTTTAAGTTCTGTAATGTTGGGAAAAGCAAAAGTGGCAAGAGAGAGCAGTTGCGGCCATTCCCGGATGATATCAGTATGAATATATGGCTTACCATTGTCGCCCGAAATGGGGTCGACAAATACCCCGGCAAGTAAATGCGCATTGGCAACAATAAAATCTTTGAGATGGAAAACATCTTCAACGCTTGTGAGGTAACCCAAAAACAAATAAGGTTTTTGCCCCTGTTGTGTGCAAAGATACAGGGTACCTTCCAGCAGTGGCATAAAATCGATGGTTTGTTTCCTAACCATTGAATAACTGGCTACCCCGTTCAACAGAACTGTTGGTACAGGTAAAAGGACCGATCCAAGGATTGCCATCTGTGCTTTTAGGCTTGCCGTGCGATGTGCCGCCAGACTGCTCACCGAAATAATTTTTGTTGTGTTCATTCGAAGCTGAAATTCAGCAACACCCCATTGTGATCGCTTATTTTAATGCCAAATTCATTGCATGGATTCTGAAATACTATACACGAATGGTTTACCTTAATGCCCAAGCCTGATTTTCGAAGCTCAAGAATATGGTCGATCTTCACTTTCCTGTTGAAGGTGTTTAAAGTATGGTTATCCAAATTTTCTTTAGGAGTAAAAGTGTCGTAAATCCGATATCCTTCTCTTGTTATTGAATCAAAATCCTGATTAGTAACTTCCATGTTAAAGTCGCCGCCCAGCAATATTCCGTCGTAATTTTTTTTTAATGAAGCATGATCAAGAATATGCAATAATTGTTCGAGCCTCAACCTTGCCCCGTCTTTCAGATGGCTCAGGTGTAAACTGCAAACCAGCATAAGATGGTTGTGAAGTTTTATTTCAGCCAAAATGGCTTCCCGTCCGCCATCTTCCTTGTTTGAAGGCAACGATATGGTATGGTAGTTCAATATCGGAAATTTTGAAAGGATTGATACATTTGAATAGCTATCCTTATAATTATTGTATAAAAACCGTTTTTTTTGTCGGGAAGTAGAGCTTATACCTGTAAGTCCTGTATCGTTGGCAATTTGTCGGGTAGTGTCAAATTCGTTGTCCAAAGTCTGAAATGCTTCCTGGAGGAGCAAAATATCAGGATCGTATTCCCGGACGTGCCTTGTGAGTGCATTTAACCGCTTTAGATAGTCACCCTCGCATTTCCAGGTATTTAAAGTAATAATGTTGTACATCCTTTTTATTTCAAAGCAATAAATCAATTGTTAGGAAAAGGTTCAGAAAAGGTTAGAATATTTAGTTAACTCATATTAATTATGTATTTAACAACGTTCGGTTGATTTCAATTAAATTAATAAGTTAATCTATTCAATATCTGTAATATCCATTTTGATTATTAGCATAATCTTTCATCAACATTAGGTCAATTTTAAATATTTATCTAAAAGGAATACCTAAAAAAACCTAACAGAGACCTAACAATGTGCTTCTACTTTTCGTCCGTTAAATTAATTCAACCAAAAAGTATGAAAACCCTGAAAGTCTGTAAGAAAAAGCCTTGGAAATCTAATGTTTTTAGAAATATTACTATTTCTATGCTGCTGTTTTTTTCGTTCTCATTGAACCTAAATGCCCAGCAGATGAATATCATAGGAACCATAAAAAGTGAAAGTGGAGAACCTCTGGTTGGAGCCACTGTGGTGGTGAAGAATACAACTATCGGCACAACAACCGATATTGATGGTCGGTTTACAATTACTGTTCCCGATAAAGGATCTGTGCTAGTTGTTGCATTTATCGGATATTCAACTATCGAACTCACTGCAGGCGAGCAGAGTGAGGTTGACATTATTTTGAAAGAGGAAGCTGTTACCCTTAATGAGGTAAAAGTAACGGCATTAGGCATTAAAAAGGAAACCAGAAACATTGGTTACGCCGTGCAGGAAATTAGTGGGGACGACCTCAAAAAAGTACGCGATGCAAATGCTCTGAATTCATTAACCGGTAAAGTGGCGGGTTTAACTGTTTCGCCCTCTGCCGAAATGTTGGGAAGCCCTAAAATGATTTTGCGTGGTTCCAGCGATGTATTGATTGTTATTGATGGTGTTCCTGTAAACTCCGATTCGTACAACATCAATGCCGATGATGTTGAATCGTACACTGTGCTTAAAGGGCCAAACGCTGCAGCCTTATATGGTTTCAGGGCCAGAACGGAGCTTTGCTTATTACCACAAAAAAAGCATCCAAAGATCGTGTAAACGTAGAATTTAATTCAAGTACACTTTTCGATATTGGCTTTAATTCTCTTCCTAAAGTACAGGAAGAATATGGTATTGGTGAGAATTACAACTATGCTTTTGGTAACCAGCCAACCGACGGGGGAAGCTTTACCCGTGCAAATGTCTGGGGACCAAGGCTTGAAGGACAACCCATTGCCCAATGGAACAGCCCTATTAACGCTGTAACCGGAAAAGGGATTCAACTGCTTTTATTTCTTATAAAGGAAACCTCAAAAAATTTCTGGAAACTGGACTTTATTCATCGAATAACATATCCATATCCACCAATTATGAGCGTTTTACTTCAAGAATATCGGCGGGACAGATATACCAGAAAAGCATGGTGCCCAATAGCAGGTTAAACATTAGCAATGTTAACATTTATACTGGTTACAAGGCCAGCAAAAAACTTAACATAGAGGCCAGCATGAATTATAACCGTCAATATTCGCCGAACATTCCTGATGTTTACTATGGCCCTAACAGCTTTATGTATATGTTTGGTGTGTACGGCTCGTCGCACTGGAACGTGGATGATATGAAAGATTACTGGATGCCAGGCCAGGAAGGGGTACAGCAACAATTTGCCGAATATGGACGCGCCAATAATCCATATTTCCTTGCCAATGAATGGTTAAGGGAGCATTACAAAAACGACATTTATGGTTATACACGCCTGAGTTACGAGTTCAACAAAGATCTCACCAATGAGCCTGCGTACCCAGGTGGACCACATGGGATATGATCCGTTCCGAAAAAATACCTTATTCGGCCAATAAAATATGGTCGCGAAACCGAGAAAAAAGGCGATTATCAGGAAGACCGTCGTGGTACATTCGAAAATAACTCTGATATAATGTTGAATTACAACAAAAATATTGGTAATGCATTGTTTTTAGTGGACTTGCCGGAGCTAGCGTAAGAAGTTTTAAATACCATCTACATGGCAAACTACCGATTATCTTGTAATTCCTGGAGTCTACAACTTTTCGAACAGCCTGTACCCGAGCCGTTGTATAGTTATAAAGCCGATATGCAGGTTTATAGCGCTTATTACAGTTTCGACCTTTCAATTCTTAAGTATGCTACCTTATCCACCACAGGACGAATCGACAAGTTATCCACTCTTCCATCGGATAACAACACCTTCTTTTATCCCTCGGCAACACTGAGTTCGATGATTTCTGACATTGTAAAAATGCCATCATTTGTAAACAATATCAAAGTGCGTGCTTCGTATGCCAATGTTAAAGGAGCCCTCACCAGACCAACCATTGGTCCTGCTTACGATGCCATGGGCTTTAGCCACCCATATAGCAGCCGTCCCGATTTAACTACATCGTATAACGGGCCTACTTACGCAAACCAGGATACTTACATTACACGAGCTCTTTATAATAATGAGCCATCTGTTAGCTTATCTCCAACCATGGCCAACTCCAGTCTCAAACCTTACTCGGTAACATCATACGAAGGCGGACTGGAAACTAACTTCTTCGATAACCGGATTGGATTAGACCTTACATATTTCTACACATTAAACGGTCCTCAGATATTCTCCAAAACAGCTCCTGCTTCAACTGGTTATAATTACCAATTGATTAATGGTGTGGTAACCAAAAAAGACGGGTATGAACTTACTTTACGTTTTGTGCCCATTTTTAACAAAACCGGTATGAGATGGCAAATTTCCATGAATGGCTCCACCTACCGCGAAACCCTGCACGAAGCTATTGGCAAAGAGGATGGTATTTCGCTGAACGGCCATTATTATAAAATTGGTGAGAGAATGGATGGGATTTTCGGGACAAAATACAATCGTGATAATGAAGGGAATGTTATTTTCGATGCCGGTGGGATGCCTGTGTATTCACCGAAAGGCGACGAACACAATAAGCTGCTTGGTTATGCTAATCCCGACTATGTTTGGGGTATCTCCAGCAACTTCAGCTACAAAAACATTTCTTTCAACTTACAGTTCGACGGACGTGTAGGCGGTACAATTTTCAACGAATTATATGCACGGCAGTTTCAATCGGGTAACAGCCCTACACTGGTTAGCGGTAGTTATGGAGAGGCTCGCCGAAAGGAATGGGATAGTTACAAGAATACCGGCTCAATCGACCCTGGTCTTGTTGGTAATGGTGTAAAAATTGTTTCTGGTACACCCAAATTTGAGAATGGTTACATCACAAATATGGATGAGGACCTCACTTTTGCCCCAAACGACAAAGCAGTACGTTTGCAGTCTTACACACAGTCAATTTATAGCAATATCATGGAAGAATTTATGGTTGATAAAACCTACACTAAGCTTCGGGAAGTCTCTGTGGGCTATTCGTTCCAAACCAAACTATTCCAGGGAAAACCGCAACAGATAACAGTTTCGCTTGTTGGTCGCAACCTGCTTTACTTTTCTAAGGTCGACAATATGGATATGGACCAGTGGGCTGAAGGTTATAACGCTTCCGAAACACGCATCGATTCAAGACCTTCAATCAGGTTACAGTCTCCAACCACACGGCAGATAGGTTTTAATCTGAATGTAAATTTCTAAACCCCGGACTCAAAACTAAAAATGAATAAAAATTTTGGAAATGAAAAAATTTAATAAAAAATATAGCAAAGGTCATCGCAATTGTTCTTGTAGTTGCGACAATGAATAGTTGCCAGGATTTTGAAGAACTGCAGATTAACCCCAATGTTGCGTCAAGTCAGCAAATTGTTCCTCCATCGCGTCTTTTTAACAGAATTTTATTCGATGTTTATTCAGGTGGTGGTGTCGTAAACGGTCAGTCGGGTAATGTTCACGAAGGTCCCTGGAACACATTGATGCGTTGGAACCAGTTTATCGTATCGAACGATACTTATTATGGAGGCAATAATTACTACGATTGGTCCAACAGTGCCACCATGTACGATGTGCTTCTTAATGCAAAGGAAATGGAAAGATGGGCTAACCCAAAGGGCTTGGAGTCACTTAAGGTTAATCAATATTCGGCCATGTCCAAGTTTCTGAGGGCATATTCTTATGTTTGGTACACCCAACGAGTAGGGGATATTCCACTCACCGAGGCAGGGCAGGGACTTAACAACCTGGCTCCCAAATTTGTCAAACAGGCTGATGTTTATAAATATTGCCTCGAGTTGCTCGATTCGGCCAATAACGAGCTGAATACTGTGATAAACGTGATAAAGCCAACACCTAAACTGGAAGGCGACATATTTTTAGGTAACGACCTGAAGAAATGGCAAAAAGCTGTAAATACTTATACTTTGAGAGTTCTGATCAGTCTTAGCAAAAGAGCAGATGATACTCCCGATTTAAATGTGAAGGAGCGCTTTGCTGCTATTTTAGGTAACCCAACTAAATACCCTGTTATGGCCGGCATTGAGGATAATGTTCAGTTTAAGTTCAACAGTCTTTATAATAAGCACCCAAAAGTTGGAATTAATGGTAACTATAACAGCCGTCACAATGTTTCAAAAACATGGCTCGATTTATCCACCAAATACAAAGATCCTCGTACTTTTGTAATTGCAACTCCTGCACCAGCATTAATTAAAGCAGGGAAAAAACCTAACGATTATACAGCTTTTGCAGGTGCGGACAATAATCTTCCTATTGCCGACCTTTCGAAAAACTCTTCCGATGGAAAATATTCTTTCTCTAATTATAACAGGTATTATAAACAGGATGTGGTTATCAATAATCCAGAACCATACATCATAATTGGTTATCCCGAAATGTGCCTTAATATAGCCGAAGGTCTTAACAGAGGATGGGCAACAGGCGATGCTGCCTAGCTGGTTATAATAAAGGAATTACGGGCTCGTTCAATTCTATGGTTTGAAAGATGGAACAATACAAACCATTGCAGATAATGCTGGTAAACACTCGGTACCGATACAGTTAAAACTGCTGTATATTTTGCTCAACCAGAGGTAGCCTACAAAGGCAATAATGACGATGGACTCAAACAAATACTCGAACAAAAATATATCTCATTCTTTCAGAATTCAGGCTGGGAAGCATACTTTAACTGGAGAAGAACTGGCGTTCCAACGTTCCTCGAAGGTGGTGTTGGGGTAAATGCATCCAAGAAAATCCCACGCAGGTTTCAGTACCCTCCTTCAGAAAAAAATGAAAATAGTGCAAACTATTCAGAAGCTGTACAGAACCAGTATAATGGAGATGATAATTTGTATCTGGATGTTTGGCTTGTCAAATAAGGCTTGTAAATAGCTGGTTATTGGGGAGCTACCAAATAAATTCAATTTATTGGTAGCCCCCATTTTTTATAACCCTCCGAAA
>JAAUTT010000238.1 GCA_012031335.1 Bacteroidales bacterium
GTGATAGTGCCGGTTTTTACTTCCAGTAAATACATACCGGATGCAATATCCTCAACTGACAGTCGAACCGGATAGTTTAAACCAGCTTGCATCTCTTTTTCCAAAATAATCTTCCCCGTAAGCGAAACAATCCGGACTGAAATTCTATCCGAATTACCGGTATTATCAAGAACAATGTCCAGGTAATCGCGGTAGGGATTGGGAGATACAAAAAACTTACCCACTCTTTGAAGGCTTACATCCAATATTGTTTGGTTCCGGTCTTCAACAACAACATCCTCCACTATTTTCGGCAGAAACCCGGGAGCGATAATATGGAAATGATATGTTCCGGGGGCTGGATACCTGTAAAAACAACCCGAGGATTTATCAGAATAAACCTGTGAATTATCCTTATCATAGTTGATTATCTCAATTCTGGCTTTCAGGGGCAGGTTGGTTTCGGCATCAGTTATTTTCCCTTTACACCAAACAAACTTTGTTCAATAAACCGTAACAACGATAGGCGGTTATAATCCCAATAACTGGAAACCTCGGCCAACCCGGGCATATTTTCATTACTCAATTCAAGGGTAATTTCTCTCCCTCCGGCAAAATAAGTGAAATAATCCTGCCGTCCACCAGTGATTCTATACCATTGAAATCCGTTCACTATTCCCCTGTCGAAACCATTTGCGGTAGAATTCATGTACCCGTTATTACTCATTTTCTGAGCAGTATCGGCATATTGCCGGGATATAGCCTTAAACCAGCCATTATCGGCATGCAGGCGCGACCAGGTATCCCAGGGATAGTTCACCACAACTTCTCCGGCATGAAGATTAGCCGATAAATTTATACCATGATTCTTATAAAAATCCATCATTGCAATTGTTTCGGGTTGCCAGGATTTACCGTCGGGATGCTTGCCTTCGAGAGGATCGGGAAAGTTGCGGTTCAGATCAGTATTATTGGCATTAAATCGTTTGGCTGCAGCAACAGTATTGTCACCACCAAAATAAGTACCGTCGGGATTGGCAAGGGGATTAATCCAGATGATGCAATTGTTCAACAGTCTATTAATAAGCGGATCGCTTTCATAATTTCTAAGCAATTCGTCGGTTAATTGCAGCAACAATTTATATCCGGTAAGTTCATTTCCGTGAATTGTTCCCGAAAGCATTATGGCAGGGCGGCTTTCAGAAGAATTTACTGGAGACGACAGTTTTAATGCAAGAATTTTCCGTCCCTGGGCAGATTTGCCAATTTCATATAACCCACACATATCGGGAAACTGAGAAACGAATTCCTGCATCATTTTAAGATATTTTGGATAAGAAGGGTATACAGAATCCGGATCAGTAACCGCAGCGCTTTTTAAACCAGAAACCAGGAAATTCTCAGGTCGAAGCAAAAAAGGGAACTTTTGTTTGATTATCTGAGAAAAGCCACCCCTGTTCGCATAAGCATAAACAAGATTATCGCTTATTTTTTCAATGGAGAGTATGTTTGCAAGCCGCGGAGTTAAGTATTGAGGTTCGAAAGTAAAATAAATTTCTCCCCTGGCTTTTAAAACACTATCGGCCTGCCGGATAACAGATGCTTCTTGTCCTTTGGCAGATACGATAAAACCTGTGAGTATAAATACTGACAACCATACCTTCCGCCAGAGGTTCATAGAAACAGAGATTAGCTCACGTTATCGATATTAAACGTTAAAACGGAAGTGCATAATATCTCCGTCCTGTACAATATATTCCTTTCCTTCCACACTAATTTTACCGGCATCGCGACAAGCCGATTCCGAGCCATATTTAACGTAATCGTCGTATTTAATTACCTCGGCACGGATAAATCCCCTCTCGAAATCGGTATGAATTATTCCGGCAGCCTGAGGAGCTTTAATACCCTGAATAAAGGTCCATGCACGGGTTTCATCAGGGCCTGTGGTAAAATATGTTTGCAGGCGTAATAACTGATAAGCTGATTTAATCAACCGCGACACACCCGACTCCTGAAGTCCGGCTTCTTCGAGAAACATCTGACGTTCTTCAAAGGATTCGAGTTCGGCAATTTCCGATTCGGTTTTGGCCGTTAAAATAAGCAGTTCGGCATTTTCATCTTTTATAGCTTCGCGTACAGCATCAACATACTTATTACCTGTAACGGCAGATTTCTCGTCGACATTGCACACATACATAATAGGCTTATCGGTAAGAAGAAATAAATCGTGCGCCAGTTTCTGATCCTCTTTATTGTCGATAACGACAGTACGGGCAGAATTCCCTGCTTCAAGTGCATTCTTATATTGTACAAGTATTTCGTAAAGCCGTTTGGCATTTTTATCTCCGCCAGTTTGAGCCTGTTTTTGCACTTTTGCAATTCGGCCTTCGATTGTTTCAAGATCCTTCAGTTGCAATTCGGTATCGATAATTTCTTTATCTCTTACCGGATTAACCGATCCATCCACATGGGTAACGTTATCATCGTCGAAACAGCGAAGTACATGAATTATAGCATCGGTTTCACGGATATTGGCCAGGAACTTGTTTCCAAGTCCTTCGCCTTTACTGGCACCTTTCACCAATCCGGCAATATCAACTATTTCGACAGTAGTAGGTATCAAACGCTGGGGCTTGTCAATCTCGGCCAGTTTGATAAGCCTCTCGTCGGGAACGGTAATTACACCCACATTTGGCTCTATTGTGCAAAACGGAAAATTGGCAGCCTGTGCCCTGGCACTCGACAAACAGTTAAAAAGAGTAGATTTGCCAACATTAGGCAACCCAACAATACCACATTGTAAACCCATACTATAAAATATTTTTAAGGGCTGCAAAGTTAGTGTATTGATATCAACATGCAAAAGAATTAAAGCACTTTACAGATTTGCACATTATAAAAGCACAATAATGTTCTAAATTAACGCAGGTTCGATTTATAACAAAAGAACCAAGTATCAAAACAATACAGTTTTAAATCATGGTTCCTGGCTTTCAATGAAAAAAAGGATTAAGAACGCCATTTTATAAAGTTGCATAGATCGAACTCCCGTTAGATTAATTTTCAAATAAAAAAAGTTTATGATTTTACCAATCATTTATCAAAACCCTTATTTTTGCCCAAACCCAAAACCAGATCATGATAAAAGCCTTTCAGCTAATTTCATTTGTTATCTTTTGCTTTCTGAATATTCAACTACAAGCTCAAAATGAATCCGTTTCATATACCATAGAAGGTACGGTTCGCGATTCTGTTTCAGGGGAGCCTCTTGTTGGAGTTAGTATATTGTGTAAAGAGCTAAAAACAGGTGTTTACTCAGAGTCTAACGGAACTTACGCGATCAAACTACCTCGCGGCAATTATGTAATTCACTATCAACTTATGGGTTACAAAGTAATTTCCAGACATATCGCACTTTTTGCTTCCCAAAAATCGGATGTTACACTCGTTCCCGAATCAAAACAAATGGAAGAAGTAACTGTAACCGCGCAAAACAGCCGATCGAAAATAGAAAGCACACAAACCGGCACATTTCAGCTAAGCAGTAAAGAACTTGACAAGCTCCCTGTTTTGCTGGGAGAAACCGACTATTTTAAAGCTATTCAGCTTATGCCCGGAATACAGACCTCCGGGGAAGGTAATGCCGCCATTTATGTTAGAGGTGGCGGATACGACCAAAACCTTGTTTTACTTGACAATGCCACAGTTTACAACCCAACCCATCTGCTGGGCTTCTATTCAGTATTCAACAGTGACATCATTGGAGGCGTTAAGGTCATAAAATCAGGAATTCCTGCTGAATACGGCAACAGGTTATCTTCGGTTCTTGAATTCACAACAAGAAGGAAATCCCCACCAAACCGACCATTAAAGGAAATGCAGGTTTGCTGTCGTCGCGGTTAGGAGCGGATATTCCGTTATGGAACAGGAAGGCCATGATTTCATTTTCAATAAGAAAAACTTATCTTAACTCCTTGCTGGATCAGGGCCGCAAAGCAGGCTGGATAAAACACAAATCAATTTTATATAAATCGGGGTACGATTTTTACGATTTTAACATAACTGCCACTACACAAATAAATCCGAAGAATAAGCTTTCTCTAAGTATTTATAACGGGAATGATGTTTTTGAACTTAATTCAGGATCTATAAACCTTGATACAAGAATGGTTTGGGGTAACGGAATATATTCCCTTACATGGAATAAAATATTCAATTCCGGCTTTTATATGGAAACCAGTTTTTCCTCCAGTATCTACAATATGAATATGGACTTAGCACTCGACCAGTACAATTTAGCCTTGAAATCGTTTATTCGCGATTATGGGTTTAAGAACAAGTTTACATGGTTAACAGGCCGGCATAAATTAACTTTTGGCGTATCATCGGTTTATCATACTCTTTCCCCCAATAACAGTAAAGCCGAATCGGATAGTGTGATTCTTAACCTTGGTACTATTTTCAAATATTACTCCATGGAATCGGGAATGTTTATTGCCGATGAGTTTGAAATAAATGAAAAGTTTAATTTTTATCTCGGTTTTCGTTACAACGATTTCAGGCACTATGGTCCATTTACGAGTATGATATACGACGATACGGGATCGGCAACCGATACAATACAATATGGTCACGGCGAAAAGATTATTCGTTATGGAGGGCCCGATATCAGGTCTTCACTCCGATATCTTGTACGAAAAAACCTTTCGGTAAAGCTGTCATTTACCACCAGCCAGCAGTTTACCCATTTGGTGAATGCCTCTTCAATAGCATTCCCTACCGATTTCTGGATATCCTCGTCTTCGGCTATCAAACCGCAACGCGGCTATCAATGGGCCGCCGGAATATTTCATTTCTCCAACAAATTTCCTATTGAAGCATCGGTTGAGTTTTACTATAAAAATTATTTACATCAACTTGAATTTTACAAAGGAATATTGAATGCAGCAGACAATTCGTCACTCGACAATAATCTGATATTCGGAAAAGGGCGATCGTACGGTGCAGAAATCCTTGTGAAAAAAACCAAAGGAATGTTTACAGGCTGGATAGGATACACTTTTTCGAAAAGTGAAAAATCGTTCAACGATATAGAACAAGGACGCTGGTATCCTGCAAAATATGATAAACCCAACGACTTATCGGTGATATTAAATTTCTCACCAAAAGGGAAATGGTCCTTTTCGGCCCTCTTTGTTTACGGAACTGGCACCACCTATACACCGGTAGTAGGCAGGTACCTGATTGACGGTAATATACTGAATGAATATGGAAAATTCAATTCTGCACGACTACCCGATTATCACCGTTGCGATCTTTCGGCAACCCTTAATCTGAAAGAAACCCGTAAAGTTCATTCCCGTTTGATTTTTTCGGTATACAACATTTATAACCGTAAAAATCCTTTTTTTGTTTATCCTGAGGTAACAGGCAATCTCGAAAATTATTCTCTTACGGTTACGCCGAAAGAAGTTTCGATATTCCCCATTCTCCCCTCGGTAAGCTGGGAATTTGATTTTTAACACATTAAATCACAACAATGAATAATCAAAATATCTGTTTATAATCCTCATACTTATTTTAACTGTAACATGCAAGACGAAGACAGTTATTATGAAGGATACGAACCAAGCATTATTGTTGATGGGACAATTGAGCTCAATGATTTCCCTAAAGTAATACTGACCAGGAATATACCTTATTATATTTCGATCGACTCGGCTGATATGATTTATCTGGTTCTCAGGCAGGCAAAAGTAACCGTTACCGATGGCGAAAAAACTGAAATACTTACATTGAAATATAAGAAAGATGTTTTTCCACCATTTTATTATCAGGGAAATGAAATAAAAGGTAAGCAGGGCGAACCTACACCCTAACTATTGAATACGGAGAGAAAATTCTCAGTGCGGTAACAACCATCCCCCCGCCAGTATTTCCTGATTCCATATGGTTTGAGCCCATCAGCTCTGCGGACAGTATGGGTAAAATTAAAATGGTATTGAATGACAACCCCGACCAGCACAATTATTACAGGTTATATTCAAAAATCTCCACCCAGCAAGATAAATTTTACCCGGTTTTGATGAGCAATTTCGATGATAAATATTTTAACGGCACAAAGTACACCTTTCATATCAACAAAGGTCCTGAATCCTACCTCGATATAAATTCGGCAACTTTTTATTATAAACGGGGCGACACTGTTTCTGTTAAAATAGCCACCATCGATTCTGCAACTCATGCTTTCTGGTACAGTTACAACTCCGAAGTATCCAATGGTGCTAATCCGTTTGCTTCATCGTACCATAAAGTTGAATCGAATATTGATGGGCCAGGCAAAGGCATTTGGGGAGGATATGGTAGCGCTGTATTTAGGTTGATCGCAAATAAAAAGACCGGAGAAAATAACCCCGGCCTTTAAATTCAATAATTCTGATTAATTATTCATTACCATATTCAATCTCTTCAAGTCCAAGATCATATTTATCATTCAAATCCAGAATAAAGCCATTCAGGTCGTTAAAGAATGCATCGAATCCATCACCAAAATATGCTTCAAGGTCGCCAGTGGAACCATTAGCAAAAACAAACCGATAAGCTAAATTGGCATCTTTATCCTCATGGAAAACATCGTTCCAGTCATAATATGAATAAGAATCAATTTCAGGATAAAATTCCACTGAGGCAATTTTCTCTTTTGTATCAGCCAGCACGAGATCCAGATTAGCATATTTATTAATTTCCACCATCAGCGCACTGTCCACTTCATAATCTTCGAGGTTACTCTTGGCTA
>JAAUTT010000239.1 GCA_012031335.1 Bacteroidales bacterium
ATGTTCGTTTTTCCAGATCTTTCACATCATTTTTCTTATTATTTATTAGTCGCCAGGCATAAACGATGTAAGCCAGCACGAATGGGATAAACAGTGAAACATAGCTCATTGCTGTGAGCGTGTAATGGCTCGAGGAACTGTTTGCAATGGTCAGAGAGCTTTGCAGATCGGCCACTGATGGATAAAAAGCTGTATTGTTAAAACCTGCCAGCAGAAATAAAGAGAATACAGTTAAAACAGTACCCACTCCT
Source organism: Bacteroidales bacterium (assembly GCA_012031335.1). The sequence continues at coordinate 252 of JAAUTT010000239.1, forward strand.
GCCAACCATATTGACTTGTCGCCGTATTGAGCAAATTTTACTACAGGTAAAATTATCCCGGCAAGTACCAGAACTACACCAACCAGAAACAATATTGCAACCAGAGGCATTTCGAGCAAATTATGCAAATATTTGAATGGTTCCATAAATACGGTACTGGTGGCGGGATCTACCGCAAATCCTTCGGAAGCTAATAATAAACCTGCAAACAGCAGGAAAAAGATCAGGAAAAGGATGGCATTATATATGAGTTGTTTCCTGGAAAGACTTATGATTTCTTCGTTCCGGATGGTATTGAAGAAGTAAAGAATTGCCAGAGTGCGGGATAGAAAGAAAACAGCCAGGCCTAATGACAGGTTTTGAATATTGAATGCTGCTTCCAGTCCCCGGGTAGCTAATGTCCATTCCGAATGCCTCTGACTGTCAATTAAAAAATGTGAGCCAGTGAAGAAAGTACTTACGGCAGCACCAAGTAATACTGTGCCAAGAAGTCCGTTAGCAAAAAGAAAGGCGTCGAAAGTTTTGATACCAAGCAGATTTTCGGGCTTTGACCTGAATTCGAATGCAATAGCCTGTACTACGAATGCAATAAGAATCAGAAACCACACCCAATAAGCGCCACTAAAGCTGGTACTGTAAAACAGGGGGAACGAAGCGAAAAAAGCACCACCAAAGGTAACCAGGGTAGTAAAGGTAAACTCCCATTTACTGCCAACGGAATTGATGATAAGTTTTCGAGTAGCAGTCGATTTACCAAGTTGATAAATAAGCGATTGTCCACCCTGAACAAAAAGCAGAAAAACAAGAATAGCTCCCAGCAATGATACCAGTATCCACCAGTAATGCTGCAATGCTGTATGCGATAAGTTTTCGAACATTATTCGTTTCCTCCATCTTTAAATCCAAGGCCAATCTGCTTGCGCATGATCTTTATCTCGGCAATTAACAATATTGTAAAAATTACTGCAAAATGAAAAGGTTGTAATAACCGATCCTGTATTGATATTTGATACACCTGTCGATACGGTCATCAGGTCCTGTATTATCCAGGGTTGGCGTCCTACTTCCGTTACCACCCAGCCCAGCTGAGAAGCAATATAAGCTAAAGGAATACTGATAACTGCTGCACGCAGAAACCATTCGTTTACCTTCTATTTTGTTCTTCATCAAATATACCAATGCCAGGATAAACAATATCAGAAACCAGAATCCAAGGGCAACCATGCTTCGGAAAGAGTAAAAGGTGAGTTTTACAGGTGGTATAATATCGGTAGGTTTGGAAAAGCTTCCATAACCCAGGTGCCTGTAATTGGCGTCCAATATCTTTGCCGATTGGTTCATTATAGCCGTATCGCGTTTCTTTTGTGCTACACCGTAATCTTTCAAGGCCTGCATGGCAATCTGCCCTTTTGCAATTCTTTCCGAAACCGGCAATAATTTGTGTTCGGCATTTCCTTCCACGATATCTTTAATACCCGGAACATAAGCGTTGGCATCCATAAAGGCCATCGACGAAAGAAAGTTGGGTATCTCCAGTTTGGCAGCAAATTCTTCCTTGCCTGCTATTTCACTTTTGCTCTGGAACAGACCGATAACTACAAGCGGAGCTTTTGTCTGACCTTCGTAAACATTTTCCATTGCAGCAAATTTCATAGGCTGGTATTTAGCCATCAGGCGCGCCGATTGGTCGCCGTTGAAAATAATGAACAGCGACATTAATAATCCAAACACAGCGGCAACCATCATACTCATTTTAGCAAGACGTAAATGACGTTGCTTCAGCAGAAACCAGGAACTTATACCTATTACAAATACCGCCGAAAGTACATAGCCAGAGGATACAGTATGCAGAAACTTATTGATAGCAACCGGCGAAAATAACACTTCCCAGAAACTTGACATTTCGTTTCGGGCTGTTTCGGGGTTGAAATGAACACCTACAGGATATTGCATCCATGAGTTAGCAACCAGTATCCACAATGCAGACAGGTTGGCTCCTATGGCAGTAAGCCAGGTTGACAAGAGATGGAATTTTTTACTTACCTTATTCCAGCCAAAAAACATTACAGCGACAAAGGTACTCTCGATAAAAAAGGCCATAATACCTTCCACAGCGAGAGGAGCGCCAAAGATATCCCCCACAAACCACGAGTAATTTGACCAGTTTGTGCCGAACTCAAACTCCAGGATAATACCTGTAGCTACTCCAATGGCGAAGTTGATGCCAAAGAGCGTCATCCAGAATTTGGTAATGCGTTTCCATTCTTCGTTGCCTGTTTTTACATAAAGCGATTCCATGAAAGCAACAATAAAAGACAGTCCAAGTGTTAAAGGGACAAAAAACCAGTGATAAATGGCTGTAAGAGCAAATTGAGCTCGCGACCAGTCTACCAGAGCAGGATCAAAGTTTGTCATAGGTTTTAACTGATTAGTTAGATTTCAAAGCAATTGTAATAGCATTTACAAGGTCGAAAATAGTTAATAGGATGATGCAAAAGTTATTAGAAGGTATTACAAATGTAATACAAGGATTTGTTGAGTTTTTCCGAAACCAATTGGTTAAAGAATGAGAGAAATGAAAGGATTGGTTTTATTCAAAGGAGAAAATCTGATTTGCAGGCAGGAGCCTTTAATGATATATTCTGCTTAAGCAGAAAGAAGGCTAAATAGCAAAATTACCTGGATCAACGCCATCAGATTAAAAATTCAGCAAAAAGTTCCTCAAATCAATATTATCCGGGAGATTCATCTTCTTTTTCAGTCGAACACGACTTATCTGGACTGAGGAAGCTTTGATATGGAAAAAACGGGCTATTTCCTTGGTGCCGAGGTTCATTTTAATACATGCGCAGTGCTTGATGTCGTTTGGCGAAAGAAGCGGGTAGGTTTCGGTGAGTTTTCTGAAAAATTCGGGGTGTACTTCTTCAAAGTTATTGATAAGCATTTTCCAATCCCTGTCCAGTTGTTTATAGCTATCAATAATTTCGAAAATACGATTGAATTCATTTTTATATAAAGCCAGATTTTTGTTCAGTAAAGTTTTCCCGAGTACTGTTTCTATTTCGGAAAGGATGGTGTTTTTTTGGGTAATATAAAGGGCATCGGCAGCAACCTGTTTTTGTTTTTTTTCTTTTATTACATCCTCAGTAATGTCTCTCCGGAATTCAATATAACCTGTAATATTTTTATCGCTGTTGTATAGCGGAATATTTCGTATTTTCCAAATGCGTTTATCGGCAAAGGTTATTGTTCGTTCAGTAGTTTCGTAGTGGTTGTGAACAAGCGGACAGGTGTAACAGTGTCCCTTGGCATTAAACCAGAGCTTATAGCATTTTTTACCAATGTAGGAATCGTCATGTATATTCAGTTGTTTTTTTCCTGCATCATTAAGCCATATAACATCGTGGGTAGGACTGTAAAACGCAATCACTTCTGTAAAGGCATTCAGGATGTCGTTTCGCAATTGCTGTTCCTGTTCGTTGAAAAGTTTTTGTTCCAGTTCGGAGGTGATATCACGGCCAATCAGCAGGGTTGCCGGATTATTCTTATAATTGAACCTGGCAACTTCTATTTCGGCATAAAACTCAGAACCATCCATCCTTATCATTTTAGATGAACAGATTTATGTGATGCATCGTTAAGGTATGGAATGGCTGTTTCATAACCATGAGCCACGGTTTCTTTAATTTCCTTGCCAATGATTTCTTCAGGGGTCTTGCATTTCATCATCTTTAGTCCGCAGGCATTTACAAAAGCAAAACGGCCATCCTGAACAATAGCCATCAGGTTAGGCGAACTTTCAATAATTGCTTTAAAAATATCCGTATTTACCGGATCCGGAGTTCTGTTTAGCGTTTCGAAGTTATTTAAGAGCAGATCAAAACTTTTCATGGCATTACAGGCGAAAACTTTTTTAATTAGGAAAATAGTTCGATTGTTCAAACTTACAAATTAATGTTTAACAGTGACTCAGTTAGGATATGTTAAACAATGTTGTCGTGGTTCAGTTTTTGTTACTGTCTATAAACACTTTATTATAATGATCCGCCTGAAATTAGTATACACCTATTATCAATCTCTCTTCCTTATAAACCTTGGGTTTTCAATCTTAATTTCCTTCCTGATTGGCTTTGGTAAAAACTTTTTTGAGTATTTCTACCCTTGTTTTGTTTTAGCCGGATTTTTTGTGAGCGCATTGTATTTTCATTATTTCAGAAAACTGGAGTATTACTTTTATTATAATCGTTCATTATCCAAATTGAGACTTATTATTTATGCTTTTATCCTGAATTTTATTATTGGAACACTAATAATCCGTTTTATACACTATGCGAAGTTGCCTTGAAGTTGACAGTGTAATACATTCATTTGGGAATAATCAGATCCTGGCCGATATATGGCTGAAATGTGAAACCGGTGATGTTATCGGCATTCTGGGGCGCAACGGTACTGGCAAATCTACCCTGTTGAAAATTATTTTTGGCACTTTAAGGGCCTATAATAGTGGGATCCGCATCAATGGTGTTAAATATGATTGTCCTTATAAACATAAGGGGTTGGTGGCTTATTTGCCACAACACCGGTTTCTTCCCAAACATACATCATTGCGGCGGATCGTAAATCGTTTTGTTCCTGATAGAACTTCGCAGGAGGAAATCCTAAACAATGAACACCTCCGCCAACACCTCTCCAAAAATCCGGGAGAGCTCTCAGGTGGGGAATTGCGTTATTTCGAACTTTTGTTGCTTTTAAATTCCGGAGCACAATTTCTCCTGCTCGATGAACCTTTTTCGGGCCTCGAACCCATTTATCGCGAAAGGGTGAAGGAATTAATTTTGAACAACAAACACAATCATGGATTTATCATCACCGATCATGATTACCACAGCATTCTCGATGTGAGTACAAGTGTCCGACTTATTTTTAACAGCGCTTTAAAGCGAATTGATCATTTAGAACAGCTTGAAGCATACAATTATGTGCCCGAAGGTACCTTTACAGTTAAATACCAATGAAAAAGTAATTGAAAGTCAGTCCAATGTTATATTTGATGTAGATAAGCAAACACTGAAGGACTTGGATTTATCCGATTCAGACGGAGACAGATCGATATTCCCCATATTTGGTAAAACAGAATCGGTTGGGGGAATGGAAAGGTTGAAACTACGTTTTTTACACATCCGCTCACTGATATAAAAGCACTGAATTCTCGTATTCAGGCTATTCGTTTTTTAAATGAAACGGGGATTATTCTCCGCAAGGTAAAGGACGAACTTGACTTTACGGAGCATTACCTTACAACGGGCATTCCGCTATTGAAGACCAATCTCGTCGATGCCCTTGTGCATCATCTACACGACCAGATGAAACCTACAAATGAATATTATATCATTCAAGCTGGTATCCGTTATTTATGTCATATTTTTCAGTATGTTAATGATTACCTCAGCCGTTTCACCTTATCTGCTATACCGGATTATTTGTCGCATTTGTTTTTTATAGTACAGGAAATTTTAAAGCGGCCTGAAATAAGTTATACCCTATCGTTTAAGGGGAATGATTTTTTGAATCCCTGGCAGATTGCACGATACGACCATTTTTTACGTACTACCGCCAAAGACGACATAAGAAAGCTACTCGATTTCGTATATGAGGTGGATGCTCTGGAGGCCATTGCCCGGGCGAAATCAATGTATAATCTTTCCTATCCTGAATATTTGGATACAGAAACTCCCTTCGTTTGTTTACAGTCGGTGTTTCATCCATTGCTGTCTCAACCTGTGGCAAACCATTTTGAGTTAGGCATTGAAACAAACCTTTGTTTTTCACTGGTGCGAATATGTCCGGTAAATCAACCTTTCTGAAATCGGTTGGGTTATCGCTTTATTTAGCACATGTAGGTTTTCCTGTACCTGCCCGGCAGATGAAAACTTCCATCTTCCATGGCCTGATTACTTCTATCAATCTGGCTGATAACATTAACCAAGGATATAGTCATTTTTACAGCGAGGTTAAACGGGTAAAAGAAGCAGCAATTAAAGTGAGAAATAAAGGGCGAATGATGATTGTTTTTGATGAATTATTCAGGGGCACCAATATTAAGGATGCTTCGGAGGCCTCGTCGATGATTATAGGAGCTTTAGCGAAAATACCTGATAGTCTGTTTCTTATATCTACTCATATCGTTGAAATTGCTGACGATCTGAAATCTGAGCCTACCGTTATCTTTCGTTGTTTCGAAACCATTCCAGAGGGCGACAGGGCCGTATACGACTATAAACTGAAAAACGGTGTCTCCAAAGAACGTTTGGGAATGCAAATTGTACGACAGGAAGGAATAATGGAGATATTGGAAGGAAAAGTACAATAGAAATGCAAAACAACTCAAAAACAGATTTCTTAAAATAAATAAGGGCGCCGGTTGACGCCCTTATCAAATAGTTAGTTCCTGTGTTAGATATTCATTATTCAAAAAT
>JAAUTT010000240.1 GCA_012031335.1 Bacteroidales bacterium
GTCACCTTGACTTCTATATCCGCCGCGTCTTCACGTCTCCGATCATTTCGATATCCCATACCATCATCGTGTCGTCGTTGACGGGCAACAAATTCAACAGTCAGAACTGACTGATCTAATTTACCTCCGTTCGTCTTTTCCTTTGCTACCACTGCTTCAGCGATTGTTTTGAACTGAACAAAAGCATAATTCCGTTTCATGTCAATGCGCATCAACTCGCCATACGGCTCGAACAGCATCTGTAAGTCCTCTTGACGAGTTGTTTCTTCGTGGAAGTTAACGACAAATAGCGTGTCTGAGGGTTGAATATTACGACGACGTTCGTCTTCTTTCTTCTTAACTCTGCCGTCGCCACGTGCAAATTCTGCTCGTAGACTTTGAGAAACGTTGGCAACTTCCCTATGACGGGAGATGAATCATGGTATAGACATATCATCGAATTAAATTTTGTCAGATATATTTGGTAGGCAATTAGAGAAAAAGGAAGAAGATGAAGTAAAAGTTCCTGAAGAGGTCACCCTTGCTAAAGATGAGGTGCAGCAAGAGGTTGCAAAACTGGAAAAATCACTTACCGACAGATCGGCGCAAAGGGCTGAAACTGAATCCGTTTTACTTAAAAGAAATAATGATTTAACATCGCGCCTGCAATTTCTGATTTTAAAATTAGAACAAAGAGAAACCGAATCCCTGCTTGTTAAAAGTCTGGAAGCAGAATCTCTGGCTCAGCAAACTTATCGATGGCTGGCAATATTTTGTGCAGCAGCTGTATTATTTCTTATTCTTGTACTTTTCACCATCATAAATTATAATCGTAAGGCATCTGAGTCACAGCGAATATTGCATCTTGCGAAAATGGAAGCCGAAAAACTTGTAAAAGCAAAAGAGTTATTTACGGCTAATGTAAGTCATGAATTGCGCACTCCCATGAATGCTATTTACGGCTTAACTGAGCAGTTAATGCAACAACCGATGGAACCGACATTGAAAGAACAACTATCCGTTATAAAAAAATCGGCCGAATACCTAAACAAAGTAGTAAATGATATTCTCGATTTCTCAAAGATTGAAGCAGGCAAAATGTCTCTCGAAAATATTCCTTTCAGCGTCAGGAAAATACTTGAGGAAATTTGCATGTTAAATCAGGTTATTGCCGACCAGAAACATCTGAATTTCAAATGTACCTATATAAATCCTTTACCGGAATACGTAATGGGCGATCCTACACGATTACAACAGGTAATCCTCAATCTTTTAAATAATGCATTTAAATTTACAGGACAGGGTGAGGTTACTATTGAAGTAAGCGCCACTTACCCGAATCCATCCACAGCTTTGATAGAGATCGCTGTATCCGATACCGGAATCGGCATTGCTCCCGAAAAACTCAGTAATATATTTGATGACTATTCGCAGGCCGATCAAAGTACAACACGCCGTTACGGAGGAACAGGCCTAGGCTTGTCCATTATAAAGCGCCTTGTCGAATTAATGAATGGCAGTATTTCAGTAAAAAGTATCATGCAAGCCGGAACAACTTTCACTTGCAGTATTCCTTTTTCCATTGCCAATACACATGTTCCGCTTCCTGAAAATGAATTTGAAGTAATTAATATCCCGGACGAACTCAAAAATATTTCTGTATTGGTAGCTGATGATGAGGAGTATAACCGAATGCTTCTCTCTGCAATTTTTAAGAAATGGGGTATTTTTTTCAGGTGTGTTTCTAATGGCAAAGAAGTTGTTCAGTATGCCCGTGAAAAGCAATACGATATCATTCTAATGGACATCCAAATGCCCGAAATAAATGGCTACGAAGCTTCCAGGGAAATTTTGCTGCATCGGCCCAAATCGGGTATAATAGCACTTACTGCAGGAAATTATACCAACGAAATTGAAAAATTTAAATTGTCGGGAATGAAAGGGTTGTTGTTAAAACCCTTTTCGGAAAAGGAGCTTATAAATACTATGCTTGAAACCTTAAACAAAAACACCGTTCCCCATTCAACACGAATTAACACCTCGCTCATTGCTGAAAATAATGATAATATTAACCTCGATGAGCTATACAGGGTTTCAGGAGGAGATGAAAAATTTGCTGAAGAAATGCTCCAGTTATTCCTTAAATCCACCTCCGAAGGTATTACAAAGCTAAAACAGTTTTATGAAGCAAAAGATTGGAATTCCATTGCGGATACAGCACATAAAATGGCTCCGCCCTGCCGTCATCTTGGGGCTATGAATCTTTACAGGAATTTGAAAGAACTCGAAAAACAGGAAAATCATCCTGAGAACATCCCTGAATGCTGAAAGTTTAATGCAAGAGGTATTTTCTCAGGCTTCGATTGTTACATCTCAGGTGGTACAAAAAATTAAACCTGTTGACAACGGGTAGATTTCATAATTAAAACATTGAAAACTTATAGAAACTGATTAAAGGAAAAGCTAATCAGGATTTACATAGAAACTCATGGGTGAAAAAACGTTTAAAATTTTTGTAGTAGAGGATAACGATTGGTATAACAAATTATTGGTTCATCATCTTTCTCTTAATCCGGATTATGAAGTGGAATCGTTTTTTAATGCCCGCGATTTTTTGAAAGAACTTAACCGAACACCCGATGTGGTTACACTCGATTACCGCCTGCCCGACATGCTGGGCATGGATGTTCTGAAACGTATCAAGGAAGAAAATGAAGATATTCAAGTTATCCTGATTTCGGAGCAGGATGATATTCAGGTAGTTGTTGAACTTTTAAAACATGGAGCTTACGATTACATTGTTAAATCGAACGACATTCGCGAACGATTGATAAATACTGTTTCCAATATCCGAAAAGGCGAAACACTTAAAAAAGAAGTTAATCACCTGAGGAAAGAAGTTCAGAAAAAATATAGTTTCCAGAATTCTATTGTCGGTAACAGCGAGGCAATAAAAAAAATATTTTACGGACTAATTGATAAGGCTACCAGGACAAATATAACTGTTTCAATTTCAGGGGAAACAGGGACAGGAAAGGAACTTGTTGCAAAAGCTATTCATTATAATTCAAACAGATGTAATAAACCTTTTGTAGCTGTAAATCTTGCAGCCATTCCATCCGAATTAATTGAAAGTGAATTATTCGGCCATGAAAAAGGAGCATTTACAGGGGCTTCGTTTCAGCGAACAGGTAAATTCGAAGAAGCCAATGGAGGTACTTTGTTCTTAGATGAAGTTGCAGAAATGGAACTCTCGTTGCAGGCAAAAATGCTAAGAGCTTTACAGGAAAAGGAAATTACAAGAGTTGGCAGCAACAAATCGATCCGTTTTGATAGCAGAATTATAGTTGCCACTCATAAAAATTTACTGGAAGAGGTAAATAAAGGCACCTATAGGCAGGACCTGTATTACCGCCTACTGGGATTGCCCATTGAATTACCTCCATTAAGAGACCGTGGTAACGATATTCTTATTCTGGCCAAATTTTTTGTTCATCAATTCTGTGAGGAAAATGGCATGCAACAAAAATCCTTATCAACCAAAGCATTAAATAAATTATTAGGATATACCTACCCTGGAAATATACGCGAATTGAAATCGCTCATGGAACTGGCAGTAACATTGGCCGATGAAGATGAAATTACTGACGAAAATATCATATTAAATAACGCAGCAACAATTCCCGATATTCAAAACGGAAATATGACTTTGCGCGAATACGAAATGCGAATTGTTCAATCCTATCTTCAGAAATATAACAACAATACCAAATTGGTAGCCGAAAAGCTAGATATTGGAATAGCCACCATTTATAGGATGCTGAAGGAGTGGAAACAAAATTAAATTACAAATCAGGTAATACCTAAAGCGTAGACTTCAATTTTCAAGTTCAGTTTTTAGACGGTTTAGACCTGTTTCAAAATCATTTCCTATCATCTTTTCAAAATCCATAAACAGCATCATGAGGTTCATAGGATAATCCATACGCCCACTAAAGCCCCATTTCACAGTTGTTTGACTTTCAGAAACTGTTTCGGTGATCATATAAGCCGCTTCGGTCGACTCAAAGGGCTTGATAAAGCGAAGTTCATAATCAATTCGTTCACCTTCCGTAATCTTTTTTATCTCCTGCTCTCCTGTTCCAACATCGTCCTGATTACTCTCCCAGGCCGAGACGAATCCAACTGTCCCATCCGTTCCCCGGTACGATTTCTTCATGTTGGGATCCATAGTTGCCCATTTGCTGAAATTATCCTGGTTTCGCAGATATTTTATATACCCAAAAACTTCATGTTTAGGTTTGTTAATGAGTATTTCGCGCTCAACAGCATATTCCTTTTTAACAAACAGGGCAACAATCATAGGAATGGCAATGATGATCACCAATGCAATCAGGATTTTTTTTAAGATTTTCATATGTAATAGTTTTAAGCTGGTTTTGATAATGCTTAAACAAGTAATGTGGTAAATTAGTTTAGCAGCAATAAAAAACTCCGTGATAATGCGACCTATAATGCACATATCACGGAGTTTATAAGAAGAAAAAAGATAAAAATAGTTACCTCTTCAGTTTTGTTTATGCTTCAGTTGGTCGTCCCGAAGCAAGGTTCTTACTGCGTTCTATTGATTGCAGAGCCAGATAGTTATCGCCAAATTTCACCAGGTTTTCCATTTCTTTGTCGTACTGGTCGAAATGCCGTTCTTCGTCGGCAATCCAATTTTCGAAATTTTTGGAAACAGAATCGGCATTTTTCGAACAGTCATTGGCAAACAGGTTGTAATCGGCAGCACTCTGCTCTTCCATGCGGGCTGCTTCCTGCAACATCAGTTTAACATCGGTAATTTTCTTTACATCGTCGGCGGCTTTCATTTCAACTTCTCCCTTCAGAAAGAGAATACGATCGGCCAGTTTTTCAACATGCATCATTTCTTCGATAGCAGTGCGCTTAAACAGATTTGATAATAGGTCATAACCTTGATCATCGCAATGAAAATGGAAATACATGTACTGGTGCACTGCAGAAAGCTCATCTGCAAGGGATTTGTTTAACAGTTCAATACTTTTTTCCTTCATATTTCAAGGTATTTGGATTGGTAATTTTTGGAAGTTTAAATATAAGGCGTTCTGAAGGTTTGTCCAAAAATTTTCCGGGCTATATTGGTAAGAATAAAGTCCTTCCTCTCCTATCCAATACGCTTTCGGGAAAGGTTGCCAGCCAGAAAACCAACCGAAAAATCCTGCCGGTTGAGAATCACCACATCGCCTGCATCGCCCATAACCTCATCAATGATTCCGAATTCCTTCGCTTCCTGTGCATTCATAAATTTATCGCGTAAAAAGAAAGCTTCTATCTCTTTCCAGGTATGTCCGCAATTCTGTCCCATTATATGAAATATCTGTGTTTGCAGCCTCTCCTGTTCGTGGGTGGCAATACGCACATCCTCGGTGTAACCCTGTGACCCGCCACCCGTTGGATGCATATGAACAGTAGCATGAGGCAGGGCAAATCTTTTACCTTTTTCGCCTGCACTCAACAGAAAGGTTCCCATACTGCCCGTGAAGCCCACTGCATAGGTCGAAACCGGCGACGAAAGCATTTTCATGGTATCGTAAATTGCCAAACCTGCATAAACCTCACCTCCAGGACTATGAATGTATAAATGAACAGGTTGCTTGGGATCGACACTGTTCAGGTAAAGTAACTGAGCAACTACCAAACCGGACACCATTCCGTTGATGGGTCCACTCAGGAAAATGATTCTTTCCTTAAGCAGAAGGCTGTAAATATCATAAGCCCGTTCTCCACCTCCGGAGCTATCGATTACCATGGGTATTATACTTGATGTATCATAGTTTTTTATGTGTTTTATATTTTATTTCTATGGTTGGATTTATCTTGTCGGCTATGTGGCAGTTATCCATAATCATACCCTTGTGGGTATAAATTGTTTTAATTAGGAAGTTTCATTTATAAATACCATATACTTCATTTGAAATTCAGCATAACCCAGGTCGCTGAATATTTCCGTGTAATATATAAGTTCCTCTTAAGCTTTTGCGGTGATACATTTCACAAGCTGGCGGTTTCCTTCTGAAATAAAGATCTTCTCTCAGCCGTCGGTTCAAAATCAAACTGGCACGAAACATCATAATTTCCGTTGACTGAAGCTTGCCATCGAGATATGCTTCTATCCGTTGTGTATTATTCGAGAAAGTCATCATACTGCAGAGATTTTTCTTTAACTATTTTCCTCACTTTTTCCAGGCATTTATATTTCTGAACACTTGCCGAATGTTCGTTCGAAAAACCCATACTTTTCAGTTTCTCCGACTGAAAGTAGATTGCCCTAAGTAAATCTATACAACGGCGGCCGGCTAACTCCAGGAAATGTATTAAACGCCTGTTATTTACCGAAGGAAAATAATCGTCGGGAATACTTAGCTGCTGTTCAAAATCTGTAAATGAAACCTTAGCCGACTTACTAAATTTACGCACCCACAAATGCCTGGTAATGCCTTTAAGATAAGCTAGGTCCGATTGAATGATTTTCCCTTCCTTTTGTTCGGTATAAATGATAAGCGCATCGTGAAAAATATCCCGGGCATCTTCCAAATTTCCACCCATCTGTTTTACACATCGGGCAACGGCAGGAAACGCCTTTATGTATAATTCCTCCATGCTATCCTTTTGAAGGACGGTATCTGTCAATATTCTTAATTCCGTCGCTAATTCC
>JAAUTT010000241.1 GCA_012031335.1 Bacteroidales bacterium
AGGGGTTGAATATCAATAGCCTGTGGTTTTAACCCCGGGATCAAAGGTAGCGAATGTATTTTCCCGGTGTGCGAAAACCTTGGCAGAAGATACGGTGTTATCATCGCCGGAATAGAGAAAATGATGAACCCCAACCCCTTGAAAAGGGGCTATAACTGCCCGATGTTCTTTAATAGTGTTAAAAAGAACCACAGCATTCATAAACTTGCCAGATATCTCAAAATAATAATTGGTTTACTGCTTCCCTGTACAAGGGTCTTGTGGTAGTTGCTACCTAACGCTTGTGCTAGTAACTACACGACCCTTGTAGTAGTAACTACACGATGCTTGTGCTAGTAGCTACACAATGCTTGTGCTAGTAGCTACAAACACCATGTAGCAGTAACCACACGATGCTTGTAGCCATAAAATGAATAAAAAGAAAATTTAAATTGATAGCTCAGGTGCTAACGTCCATTGCATACCATCAGCTCACCGGTACCAGGTTATTAAGCAGACGACCTACGCTGAGCGTTTTACGACCATGGAGAATGCTTCTTACTTCTACCTGGTATGTACCGGTAGTGAGGCTATCCGGAACAAAAAATAATAATTCCGAAGGTTTGTTTTTGCTCACGTTACTCACCCTTGTCTCGGTACTATCGGCAGCAATAAAAAAGATACCCTGCAGAGGATCCGCTTCATCGAATTTTAGCATCAAACCGGCAATAGAGGCTATCTGGCCGGGAGTAAACGACTCATTGATGGTTTTGGTGCGCAGGTTGGTGAATTTCTGCAACACCGGGGCGGGACTGGTTAACTCTACACGCTGCACCTGGATACTGCCGATAATCTTATTCAACCGGCTTCCCGAGGTAATATTAAGGCGTACAGCATGCCGGCTTTTGTCGAAACCATCGCTCTGCCCGTTAAACACCCCGGCAATGCTGGGATAAATAGAAAACAACTTAGTGTTCACATTATTACCCCCTTTGAGGATATCTTCCAGCGCCAGGCCATACTCTTCGAGTACGGACAGCGCCTCAGCTTTGGTAACTGTAGAACCGCGGCTTATCATGCGGTCTATAATTCCATCCTCGGTAAAGGTATCATTGTCGGTTACAACGGCCATGTAATCGCCCGGATCGGCGGTTAAGTGATTCTCGATTAATCCAAATCGTACTGGCATAAAAAATAAATTAAATTAAACAAGACAGGGCCTGCGGGCCACATCCCCGAATCGGCAAAATTTTGAGATGACCTACCTGCAGGTTACCTGTTTTTCTTAAGCATATGGCACAATATTCATATTTTGGCACATTTGGGTTATATAATCAAAAACATAGTTTTACCGACAAAAAGCATGGTTAATGCCATCAGCGGGTCTTAAAAAGTTAAAGTGTGTGTTTGTTTAAAATTTGTTTCAAGCTTGTTGGAAATCGTTAATATTTCAAAACGGTTGAATACAAAAATAAAAAAAAAATTGAAATATTCATAATTCCCAAAACTAAAATGTATACCTGCAGTACAACAATAATTTATTATAAAGGAGTATTAACGGTATTTGAAATGGAATTTATTTGTTTGACTTACATGAAACAATTGAAAAAATTCATGAATAAGCATAAATAATTTATAGAAATTAGTAGCGTGAAAAGAGCATTAAAAACTGGAATTACTGGTCAGGATGGTGCATATCTTGCACAATTTTTACTTCAGAAGGGTTATAAAGTATTTGGAACTTACCGGCGACTTTCAACGCCAAATTTCTGGAGATTACAATGCCTTTGGATTTATGATCGGACAGTGTTATTGCCTTACGCTTTGATCGATAACTCTTCGATTATGGAAACCTTATGAAATATATTTTCTCGCGGTAAAATACTTTGTGGGAACCTAATTTGAACAAGCTATTACCCCTTTAGAAATTACCAGTTTGGGAATAACTGCATTATAAATTTTAAAAGGCTTTTACCAGCGAAATGTTTGGAGATAATGCCTATACCGAGAAAACAGAAACTACCCCGTCTTAAAGTTTAACAATACCTGGCAGCCATTTAACTTACTTATCTAAAGCAGTTGTAATGCCGATGACCAAATTGTGGATGAACTGGTAATGAAATGTAAAGAGCAAATTTGTTAATTTACCGCAGTGGTTTCACTTTAAGGAAATGTATTAATTCGAAAACTTTGAATTTTGAAATCAAATATAATAAATAGAAAGATTGAGTAAAAACAGAACTATATATGTTACCCAACCTTATATGCCCCCTTTAGAAGAATTTGAGGTGTATTTAAAAGAGATATGGGAATCAAAATGGCTTACTAATAATGGGAAGTTTCACCAGGAATTGGAAAATGCTTTGTGTGGATATTTAGGTGTTAAATACATTAGTTTGTTTTCGAACGCCACACTTGCTCTTATTACTGCTTTGCAAACATTGAGGATTACGGGAGAAGTAATCACCACACCCTTTAGTTTTGTTGCGACTACACATGCTTTATGGTGGAATGGTATTAAACCAGTTTTTGTGGATATTGATCCCGTTACAATGAACCTCAATCCTGAAAAAATTGAAGCAGCCATTACTCCTCAAACCACTGCTATTTTGCCTGTTCATGTTTATGGAAATCCATGTAATTTGGACTCTATTCAAAAAATTGCTGATACCTATGGCCTTAAAATTATTTATGATGCGTGTCATACATTTGGGGGAAAATATCATGGGAAATCACTGGTAAACTTCGGAGATTTATCAATTCTTAGTTTTCATGCTACCAAGGTGTTTAATACTTTTGAAGGTGGAGCAATAGTTTGCCATGACGAAAAAACGAAAAAGAGGATAGATTTTTTGAAAAATTTTGGCTTTGCCGATGAAGTTACTGTGGTTGCCCCGGGGATAAACGCGAAAATGAACGAAATTCAGGCTGCATTTGGTTTACTCAATCTTAAATATGTTGATGAAGCTATTTCAAAAAGAAAATTCATAGCTGAAAAATATAATGAAGAGCTTATAAAAGTAAGAGGAATTTCGTGTCCGGTTGAATTACCTGGAATGCAGCACAATTATCCATATTACCCTATTCGTATTGATATTAAGAAGTATGGTAATACAAGAGATGAAGTTTATTCAATGCTAAAAGAAAATGGTTATTATTCACGTAGATACTTTTATCCATTAATAAGTGAATTCCCAACCTACAAAGGATTACCTTCAGCTTCAGCTGAAAACTTGCCAGTTGCAACTAATATTGCAAAAGAAGTATTGTGTTTACCGATTTATCCTGATTTAGAGTTTGATATAGTTTATAAAATCTGTTCGCTTTTAAAAAGCAAATGAACCTAGCATTAAATTCATTTTTAGATACCAGTGAACTTGCTTCTTTAGGATTTAAAAAAATAGGAGCCAATGTTTTAATTAGCCGGTTTGCTCGTTTTTATTCCCCAGAATTGATGGAATTTGGAGATAATGTCCGTATAGATGATTTTTGCATCCTTTCTGGTAAAATTAAGCTTTGGAATTATATTCATATTTCTGCTTATACGGCAATGTATGGCAAGTATTGCATTGAAATGAAAGACTATTCTGGCCTTTCTCCTCGTTGTACAGTTTTTTCGGCCACAGATGATTTTAATGGAGGGATATTTTTATAGGTCCAATGGTTCCTGAAAATCTAACCCATATAATTTCTGGTAAAGTAACTTTTGAAAAATATACTCAAATAGGAGCCGGTTCTGTTGTTATGCCAGGAATAACAATATCTGAAGGTAGCGTAACCGGAAGCATGAGTCTTGTTAATAAAAATCTGACCGAATGGAGCATTTATGCTGGCATTCCTGCAAAAAAAATTAAAGACAGGATTAGAATTTCAAATTTATAGAATCTGCTAAACTAAAAATAAAACCTACTGTTAATGAAATGTTCCATTATCATTCCTGTATATTTTAACGAAGGTACTATATATAAAACTTATAAGCTTGTTTCTGAGGAATTAGAGACCAATACATTTGTTAATTCCTTTGAGTTTATTTTTATTGATGATGGTTCTAAAGATGGTTCCTTGGAGGAACTATTAAAAGTAAAATCTGAAAGATCAGAAGTTAAAATTATCAAATTTACCAGGAATTTTGGTCAGGTGCCTGCAATTTATGCCGGATATAAATATGCAACTGGAGATTTTGTTATTACAATGTCTGCAGATTTACAGGATCCACCTGAGTTAATATCAGATATGATTTACGAATTTGGTAATAAAGCAGCCGAAATAATTGTTTGTTCCAGAAACGAAAGAGAAGAAAGTTTATTCCGTAAAGTTACATCTGGTATATTTTATAAAGCAATGAAAAAATTGTCCTTCCCCAATATGCCCAAAGGAGGATTTGATTTTGTATTAATAAGTAAAAATGTTTTAGAAATTTTAAATGGTCAAAACGAAAGTAAGCTTTTTGGCAGGGTCAAATTCTATGGAGTGGATACTCTGTAAAGTTCATACCTTATATACGGAAAAAACGGGAAATTGGTAAATCGCGGTGGACCTTTGGCAAAAAACTTAAATATTTGTTAGACGGTATTTTGGGTTATTCCTACTTACCTATTCGACTAATAAGTTTTATAGGAATTGTTATATTTTTATCAGGGATAATTTATAGTACAATTATACTAATTCAATATTTTTGGGGTGATTCTCCTTTTAAGGGATGGACCCCTTTAATGATGGTTATTTTATTACTTTCGGGCTTTCAAATTTTAATGTTGGGTATTATTGGAGAATACCTTTGGAGAGCTTTAGACCAAATTCGAAATAGACCAAAGTATTTGATCGAAAAAATTTATTAGTTGCACTTCTATTTATAATTTCAAATTGGCGAAATATCTAAAAATGAAAAAATTTATTTCAATTGATGTATTTCTTAAAAGTTTGTTACTTTTATTTTTATTTATCACTGTATTGCACAGCTTTAAATTAATATTTAGTGCTTTAGGTAATTTTAATACAATAACCAGTAAACCATATTTCTATTTTCTATCTTTTTATTCTTATTATTTTAGTTATATATATTTATGTAAAGTATAAAGGTGCAATTCACCTAAATTACATCGAAAAGAATTACTATATATTTTTATCAATTATTTTACTCTTTGCTATTATTATTGCAATATATGCTATCTTAAGTTCAAAAGTGGTACTATTTTCTGATCCCAAAGAATATTATGATGCAACAATAAAAATTCTTTCCGGGGAAATAAAAATTGACTTATTTAATATCTATCATCCAAGATTAATTTTTTATTCTTTACCGCTATTTAAATTTTTTCCAAATACATTACTAACATTAAAAATTTTCAATCTTATTATTTTCCTCATTACAGCTTTAGGGTATACTTATATTTTGAGAAAATTATATAATAAAAATTCAAGTATACTCTTTATCTTTATTTTCTTAAGTTATCCAACATATTATTATGTAATTAATTTATTTTCTCATGATTTAATGGGTAATTTTTATAATTTATTATTTATAATTTGTTTATTTCAAATAGATACAATAATTTCAAAAGAAACAAACTACATTAGATATTCTATTTTAATTGTTCTTTCAGGTTTGATATTGTTTATTTTAGAAATGCAAAGAAGTATTGCTCCAGTTGTGATATTAACTATGATGCTTTCAATCATTTTTAAACTGAGAAATAATATTTCTAAAATAAGAAATACGTTCATAATTACATTTTTACAGTTATTGCTATTTTTTACGGGTTTAATAAAATTGCCTATTCAAATATTTCATCTCCGGAAAGCAATAATCCGGTTTACAGCCATGCTAGCAGGATTTACTCATATAATAATTTAAACACGGATGGAACTTATTTTACAGGTGAAGAAGAAAGATTAAAATATTTCCCTTTAATAAATAAGGATCTTAGATACCCTTTAGTGATTAACAAATATTTGAATCAATTAGTTAACTATCCCAAACAGCACTTGGTTCTTTTATTTAAAAAGGCTTCTGTTTTAATCAATAGTAGTCCACACACCTATTATTTTAATTCATTTAGGGATGTTAACCCACTACTCTATCAGATATTGGGCATAATCTATAATATTCAATTAGCAATTATTTTGGCTTTATGCAGTATAGGATTTTTTCAGGTAATATTCAATGAAAACCGTTTACCAATATTATATTTAGCATTATTCCCAATAGTTTTTATTTTCTTAATGATATTTGTAGAAGTTAATGATTATTATTCGTTTTTGACAATACCTTCACTTGTTTTTCTTTCAACTATTGGGATTAAAGTAATATTTAAAACTTCATTCACTGATTTGAAAATACGGATAAGTAATTATAAAAATTCAGTTCAATATATTTCAATTATACTTTTTTCATTTATTTTCATTTATTTACTATCTATTTTATATGTAAAAACGTCATCCTATAGTTTGGTTGATTTTAAGAAAGACAATTTTATTGATAAAAATTTTAATAAAATACAACAACAAAAATACTCAGATAACTATGGTTTAAAGGGAGGTGCTATCAATAATAATGAACCAATAAGAAAAAGCCGTGACACACAGGTTTCCTACCGAGAATTATTGAATCGGCTAATATGCATATATTAGGAGATTCCAGGAGATATTGGAAGAGATATTTGTCGTTTGTTCAAAGTCTATGAACTTTCTGTTGGAAATGCTGGGACTACAGGATCTTTAATGCATACGCCT
>JAAUTT010000242.1 GCA_012031335.1 Bacteroidales bacterium
TAATTAACAAATTTTTGGCAAAAGGTCAGAGTGTGTTAGGGGTTGCTGCTCATTATGGGAACTGGGAATGGGGAGCTTTTTCAGGTGCCGGCCAGTTCCTAGGAAAGATGATTGCTTTTTATAAACCCATAAATAACCGTATCATCGATCGTTATCTTGTGAAGCACAGGGCTCGTTTTAACTGTCATATGGCTTCTATTGGGGAAACCTATTATACTTTCAAACATTTTCAAAACGAGGTAGTTACCTATTTTATGGTTGCCGACCAAAGTCCTTCCAATCTTAGAAGAAGTTATTGGTTCAATTTCCTGAATCAGGATACTGCTTTTATACATGGCCCCGAGGATTATTCTCGGGTATATAATCTGCCTGTTGTATTTATCGAAATAAAGCGGGTAAAACGTGGATATTACGAGGTTTATTTCAGTCTTTTAACAGATAATCCGGCATCGTTGCCAAAGGGGGAAATTACAAGGTTGTATAAGGATAAGCTTGAATCGGTAATTATAAAGGAACCCTCTTATTGGTTATGGTCTCATCGCCGCTGGAAACGAAAACGCAGTGATATTAGAAAATTGAAATTAAAAGAAGCTAAAGTATCTTAGAATTTTATTTTTATCATGAAAAAATTTCTTGCCGTATTTATTTCAGCTTTTTTGTTTTTAACCATTTTTGCTGCTGATAATACCAAAACTATAGATCCGGGTAACCCCGCCATCCGGTTTACAGGGAGAGCCGATAACTCCGTAGGTGGTCAGGTTTCGTTCGACTGGCCAGGAGTGTATTTCCAATGCCGTTTTACTGGCAAATCCCTAGGACTTAAACTTTATGGTGAAAAACAGATTCATTATAATGTTTTTATCGATGGTGTTTTAACCATAGTAAATTCTGCCAGTGATGGTGAAATTATTCAGGTGGCTCAAAATCTTAAACCAGGAATTCATACCCTGCAGGTCTTTAAAAGAACAGAAGCATTAAT
This sequence comes from Bacteroidales bacterium, assembly GCA_012031335.1. The sequence continues at coordinate 980 of JAAUTT010000242.1, forward strand.
GGGTATTTCAATATTTAAAGGAATTGTAATTGATAATAATGCTGAAGTTTTACCATGGATAGAAATTCCGGAACGCAAAATAGAGTTCATTGGAAATTCTATTACATGTGGCTATGGTACGGAAGGTAAAGATAAAAACGAGAGGTTTAAACCCGAAACTGAAAATAATTATACCAGCTATGCTGCTTATGTATCCCGTGCTTTTAATGCCGATTATCATATTGTAGCGCATTCGGGAATGGGAGTTGTCCGTAATTATGGCGATTCGCTCAAAGTTTCGCTTGCGCCCCAGATGCCTGCGCGCTTTAACCAAACACTGGATAATAACTTTTCCACGAAATGGGATTTCTCACGTTGGAAGCCCGATATGGTTGTTATCAATCTAGGTACCAACGATTTTTCTACTCAGCCTTTCCCCGATAAAGTTGTTTTTCAGCGAACATACGAAGGCTTAATTGGACAGATCCGCAAGGTTTATGGCAATATTCATGTATTTTGCCTGGTAGGTCCTATGACAAATGAGCCCTGTTATTCTTATGTAAAAGAAATGGTTGAAAACCTTCGTATTCTGAATGGTGATGAATATATTCATTTCATTGGTATTCCTGTAGAACTTACCAACGGAGAAGGAGACCTGGGCTCGACTGGCATCCTTCCTCGAAGGGACAAAAAGAAAATGGCAGCCATGGTAGCTCCGGTTATTTCTAGTGTTATGTCGTGGGACTTTAAAATGGAATAGGAATTTCTTTAACTATCAAGACTTTTTCGTACCGCTTCCATTTTCGATTGTCTTTCCAGTGAATAGGTTTTTTCCGTAATTGCTACCCATTCGTACAAAACAGCGCATTGGTTTTAATTCTTACCTGCATGCTTATCAACATGTTTGGTTGAGTTTCGGCATATTGTACCATAAAATCGGCCAAAAGTTCTGTGTTTTCAGTATTGAAACCATTATTTGCCATAATAGCCGACTGTAACTCCTCAAAATGAGGCGTAGCCAGTAAATCAATTTCAAAGCCACTCTTTTCCTTAAACTCAGATTTTTGCTGTTCGGCATGCACTTCTTCCGAAGGCTCCAATGCCTTTCCTGTTAGCTTTTCGGTTAGTAACCTTAGAAACCGGCCAAGCTCCTGTATTTGAGTTATAAGATAATCACGACGTTCCATGAAATAAAGGTAAGGAGAAGTTGCGAATCAGATAACTATTTTTGTTTAATTCTGTTTCCTGTTTCGCAATTCTCGTATCATACATTTATTATACCCAACCTTTTTTAACAGCAAAGTCACCAAATTTTTCATTTTCTGACTTTTCTGCTGCATATTGGCCAAAAAGATTTTGTAGTTCCTTAAGAATTGCATCCTCGTCCAGCATTTCTTTATAAAGTGTATTTAAACGGTCACCCGTAAAGCTTGCTCCAAGGTATAAATTGTATTTTCCGGGAGAGCGTCCCACCAATCCTATTTCGCCAAGGTAAGGACGAGCGCATCCATTGGGGCAGCCAGTCATACGAATACTTATTTCTTCCTTATAGAGGTTTAATCCGGTAAGGATAACTTCAATTTTATCAATCAACGAAGGGAGATATCTTTCTCCTTCGGCAAAAGCCAGGGGACAGAGCGGAAGAGCAGCACAGGCAAGAGAATTCAGCCTTAATCCCGAAACAGCTTTAGCAGGGAGGACTTCATACTTTTTTAAGATTCCTTCAACGAAGGGTTTAGCATCGGCAGAAATATTTGCCAGTATTAGATTCTGGTTGGGTGTAAGCCTCACATCGCCGTCGAGCATTTGAACTGCTTCTTTGAGCGCTGTTTTGAGTTTATAATTTTCCGTATCCCTGATACGGCCTCCTTCAATAAATAAAGTGAGGCTCCAACGGTTGTTGGTTCCCTGGCTCCAACCGTAACGATCGCCGTTTTGTTTAAAACTGTAAGGTTTTTCATCCTGTAACTCATAGCCAAGCCGGGTTTGCAATTCCTTCCTGAACCACTCCAGGCCAAAACGATCAATAGTATATTTGAGCCGTGATAGTTTGCGGTTCTCGCGGTTTCCGAAGTCGCGCTGAATTTTAAGTATTTCCTCTGCCGCCTCAATGGTTTTATTAACCGGTGCAAAGCCAACGAAAGATGCTAGTCGCGGGTAAGTTTCGGGCGATCCGAAAGTCATACCCATACCACCGCCTGCATATAAATTAAAACCAATTAGTTTACCCTCTTCCTCAATGGCAACAAATCCCAGGTCGTTCGAGAAAATGTCGGTATCGTTATATGGAGGAATGGCGAAAGCCATTTTAAATTTACGTGGAAGATATGTCTTTCCATAAATGGGTTCTTCTTCATCGGTGGGAGAGGAATATTTCAAATCGTCGTTCAGCCAGATTTCATAATAAGCTTTTGTTTGAGGTGTAAAGTGCTTACTAACAGCTTTCGATAGTTCATATACCTGCTGGTGTACTGGCGACTCATAAGGATTGGGATTACACATTACATTCCGGTTCACATCCCCACAGGCGGCTATTGAGTCCATCAAATAATTGTTGATTTTTTGATCGTAGTTTTCAGGTTTCGTTTAGGTATTCCATGAAGCTGAAATGCCTGACGGGTTGTAACCTTGATGGTACCGTTTGCATATTGGTCCGATAGCCTGTCTATCTGCAGATACTGTGCAGGAGAGGCAATACCTCCGGGCACTCTTACCCGTATCATAAACGAATACAAGGGCTCAAGTTTCTGTTTTTTACGTTCGGTATCCAGGTCACGATCGGCTTGCTGATAGGAACCATGAAACTTTATCAGGCTGGTATCGTCGCCCACCAACGCACCGGTAGTATTCTCAAGCAGATTCTCCTTTAAAGTTCCCCGCAGATAATTGCTTTTTTCTTTAATAATCTCTACTTCGGAGAGTTTTGGTGTTTCTTCCATATTTATAATTTTATAATTCACGTTTGAAAATAATTTTGCAACACAATTCTTTATTGCTAAATCTTAAGCTTGTCTTAACTCTTAGGACTATTTACCTACGAATAATTTCAATACACATCTTCCTGATATCTTTTGCTTTTCCGCAGATTAAGCACAAATTCCCTGGCTTGTTCCTGGCTTAGTTGTTTTTCGGATGAAACTATTTCAATAAAAGTGTTTAAAACATCTTTCGCCATATGTTTCATATCGCCGCAAACATAGAGATATGCTCCATCGTCTATCCAGCGGACTAGGTCGTGCGATTGCTCCTTCATCCGGTGTTGCACATAAACTTTATCTTTCTGGTCGCGCGAAAAAGCAACGGACAGGTTTGCCAATAAGCCCTTTTTCTTATAATCGAGCCATTCGGTTTGGTACAAAAAGTCGGTAGTAAAGTGTTGATCGCCGAAAAACAGCCAGTTCTTGCCTTTTGAGACAGTTTCGGCCCTGTGTTGCACAAAGGCCCTGAAAGGAGCAACACCTGTACCCGGACCAATCATTATTACCGGAGCCGATGGATCTGGAGGTAAGCGAAACGCTTCATTGGTTTCGATATACACCTTTAATTTGTCGCCAGGATTAGTATGATCGGCAAGGTAACCCGAACATGTTCCCAGCTTGCTGCGGTTTAGTTTATTGTACCTTAATGCTGCTGCGGTTATATGTACCTCTTCGGGGTAAGCTTCGAAAGACGAGGAAATGGAATATAACCTGGGCTGAAGCGTTCGCAGAATGGACACTAACCCTTGAGCATCATAAGGATATGGGAAAGCCTTTAAAAGATCGTAAACATCCGATCCGTATAAGAAATGAGTGAGTTTTGCCGTATCAGCAAGGATTCCTGTAAGTTCGGGACTTTTCAGATTGTTATTGTGCTTTTCAATTGTATCGCGGCTCAGAATACCAATTTCGTAATGATGTTTTAAAGCCTCGTACAAACTAACCTGCGACGATACGGCTACTACCTGACTTTCGCCCGAATTAGCAGTTAATTCAAGTAATTCGTTCACCAGCGTATCAGAGTTTTCGGGAATTACCCCCAATGCATCGCCGGGCTGATATTTCAGACCCGATCCTTCAAGGGAAATTTCCATATGAAAAGTTTCCTTTTCGGATCCTCTTCCGTTAAGTTTTATCTTATCTAGGATTTCGGCATGGAACGGATGGCTCCTGGAGTAAACAGGAATACTGTGCTTAACAGCAGAGCCATTGAGATGCTTTACCGGTTTGGACGAACCTTCAAAATTATCCAGCAAAGAATTAATCCATTCTCCGGTAACAGGAATGAAATCGACATCGCAGTCGTGCCGCTCTGCCATTCTTTCTGCTCCCAGTTCCTTCAGTTTTTTGTCAATATCGGCTCCGGTTTTGCAAAATTGGGCATAACTCTTATCACCAAGCGCCAGAACCGAGTATCGCAAATTCCCGAGCTTAGGGGCACGATTGCCATGAAGAAAATTGTAGAACTCTTCAGCAGCCAGGGGAGGTTCACCTTCCCCATGTGTACTTACAATAATTGCCAGATTGGTTTTCGTTCTTCAGATTTTTTGGGGATTATACTCGTTCATATCGGCCAGAACAGCCTTTATGCCTTTTTCGGCAGCCTTTTGGTGAAGCAGGTCGGCAGCTTTGCGGCTATTTCCGGTTCGTGTTCCGAAAAGAACGGTAATCTGCTGAGTATCCTTTCCATTGAGCGGATTGTTCCCATTTAAATTTCCGAATCCTGCGCAGGCTCCGGTTTTTCAGCAATGGTGCCGCTTGGTGCCGACTGTTTGTTCTTATTGGCTCCACTAACATAACCTGCCAAAAAACCGCTAAACCACAAGAGCTGATTTTCGTGAAAGTCGTTGATTACCTTTTGAGCCAGATCCTGCTGTTCCGCACTAATGGGAAACAGCTTTGCGAAATCCTGATTGTCCATGTATATTTTGTTCTTTAAAATTTTTAAGTGTACCGGAAATTGCATCTTGTGTTTTCTCCAGATTTTCCTGAGTATGAGCCAGTGAAATAAAATTTGCCTCGAAACCCGAAGGGGAGAGGTAGATTCCTTTTTTCAGAAGTTCGATGTAAAACTTACTAAAGGCATGATGATCGGCATTCAGGGCCTCTTCAAAACTGGTAACAGGGCTGTTTGAGAAATAGAGGGTAAACATGTTTTTATAAGTATTAAGTCTTAGCCCATACTGATCACATAATTTTTCCAGCCCTGAAATAAAAGGGCAGCGCTTTTTCTTCTATTTCGGTGTATATATTCTCATTTTGAAGTATTCTAAGTGTTGCTATGCCTGCACTAACGGCAACCGGATTTCCCGAAAGAGTACCAGCCTGGTAAACAGGTCCATCGGGAGCAATCAACGACATTATTTCGGTACTTGCACCATAAGCTCCTACCGGAAAACCTCCACCTATAATTTTACCAAATGTGGTTATATCGGGGTGGATGCCCAATAATTTCTGTATTCCGCCAAAACAGAAGCGGAAACCCGTTATCACTTCATCAAAAATGAGTAGACTACCATACTGCTTGGTAATGCGGCGAATAAACTCCAAAAATCCTTTCTGAGGAGTTACAACCCCCATGTTGGCAGGAACAGGTTCAACGATAACGGCGGCAATATGGTCGTTATATTTTTCGAATGTTTGCTGGAGTGCTTCCGTATCGTTGAAGGGAATACTTACTGTATGATTCACTACCATAGGCGGCACACCTTTGCTGGAGGCATTGGCCTGACCGGCTAGACCTGAGCCTGCCTTAACA
>JAAUTT010000243.1 GCA_012031335.1 Bacteroidales bacterium
TGAGGAGGAAGCTGATGAGTGCATTGGGAGTTCCAATCTGGTTCCACCACCAGTTTTCGCAGATAAAATCGTTAGCCAGCCAGTATTCCAGTGCGTTGTTGATCGCTTTTTTAAGTTTGGGATCGCCCTTCAGTTTGGTTCCCTTCTTTTTATATGCACGTGCCATTTCCACCATGTTTCGCAGGTGATTTCCATGCTGAAATCCTGTTCGCGACACATCAATGTAATTAATATCTGCCCATGTTCCATCGCTCTGTATTGCTGATGCCAATTCGCTTACCTGTGTTTCCTTTACAGCGGGAGCCATTTGGTCGGCAATAAACCGCTGGCGAAGAATTTCCAATTCGTCGGCAACGGTAGCCTGCGATGGAATGTTCAAAAACAGAAACACTATGACTGTTAACAATAAAAATTTTCCATTACGCTTCATATCGATCAATTTTTATTTCATTATTATGTTCTTTTCTTCGCTTAATAAATGCTGTTTCTCTCCCGAACTGTTCCCAATCAGAATATTTCCTGCAGTTTTAATATTCTGTACGGAGTATGCTTCAATTCCATATCCGTTGTTGTAATGAATGGTGTTGTTCTTCACATCGATGTTGTTACAACCTTTAAAAGATATTCGAGCATAACACCGCTGCGGTCGTTGTTTTCGATGAGGCATCCGGCGATGGTAATTTTTTCAGATTCCTGAATATCGATCCCATAATAGGCATTGCGGGCGATTTCGCAAGCAGCAACTTCCACAGTGTTACAACTTACCAGTGCCAGTCCGCTGCCAAATGGCGAAGTCACCAACCGGCAGTCGCAAACTTTTACGTTCCGGCTATGAGTAATTAAAAGGTTATGCTGAAGTTTTGGACCGGGGACAATATTGGAGCCGTTTTCGCTGAAATTGCACCCGCTTACATTCACCTGGTCGGCACCACTTATTACTACGCCGTTGAACGTGCTGTTCTGAACGGTAATATTAATGAGGTCCAGCTTTTTCATATCGCCGGTTTTGTGCGCACGGAATATGATACCGCCACGGTTACCGCTGCTGCGGAACGACCGTGCAGAGTTCGGATCGCTGGGAGGTTCAGGTTTCATGGCACACTCAACTACCAGATCGCGAATAACTATATTATTCATGAAAGAATCGGCATTCACAATGGCATCACGGGCACCTGAGGCAGGATCAAGAAACAATACTGTTGCCAGTCCTTCGCCAGAGAGCGAGACATTGGATGGAAATTTTAATGTTGCAGGTAAAGTGTGCAACCCTGCTCTAGCCAGAACCCAGCCTCCTTTTACAGCAGCTTTGTCCAGTGCATCCTGAACCGATTGGCCGGGATTTACCGTAATGGCATTTGAAGGAGCCTGGATTGAAACTTTATCCAATGCCCCGGCAGGAAAAGCAATTTTTGAAACCTGAGGTGCAGGAAATTTTTTTGGAGCTGCTGCAACGGCTGCTCTGAAAGCAGTCAGGATGCTACGGCTTGCTTTCGGCCGGGCCATATCGGCTGCCGCTTTGGTATATGGCATATCAATACCTTTTGCAGTATAATGACGGTACACATATTCGTAATCATCGCGAATATCTTTGGCTCTTTCGGAAATAACACCATAACAATGAGGTTTTCCACCAGTAATGAACTGCGCAGTATATTCGTAACCCAAAGCAATGCGGTTATCGGCAATGGAAAAGAGGTCGACTCCCTGAGTATAAGCAATGCGGGCAGCGCCGGCAAACTCGCCAAGTCCAAGTTGAACATGTGCCTGGTCGCGGGGTACTTTCCTGACATTGTCCGCTGGGGATAGATATATTTTAAAAATACTGCTGTTTAAAGGTCCGTATAGAAATTGACTAACGGCATTAGTGAACATTTCACGGTTATCAGTATATACTGCTATTGCGAGAATCGAATGGATTATGGCTCCGTCCCAATTGCCGTTTGCAGCCGAAAAATAATACCGCATAAGAGGATAATAAACAGTCATCAACATGTTTACAAAATTATCCTGGTCTTTGGTTTGCCACCCCGAAGCCGTACATTTCAAAATTTCAGCTGTATTGCAAAGAAGATGTCCGGTCCAGCCTGCCAGTAGTTTGGCGTCGTTATAGTCGAAGTCCATGAGTACCGGCGCCCAGGCATTAAGGATTTCGATAGCCTTTTTTGCATAGGAATTATCATCGGTGATATACCAAAGTAAAGCACAATTGTATGCCATATTAGAACTTTTGGAGAGGTCGTCGCCTCCAATATTTGGCTTACCATATGAGCCCCGTAAAACATGAGCATGTGGTTTTACCCGGAAGTTGAGGTCGGTTGAAGTTTTTAAACGGTCAAAAGCATCTTTCCAGGGTTGTTCTCCTTTTAAAACCTGCTTTTTCATGTATTCCATGTCAGCCGAGGTTTGGTCAATTCCAGGATGGATAAATTTTTGTCCCATGGCAGGAGCCCATGCGAGAAATATTAGACATACAGAAAAAGTAAAACAGTATTTTTTTCATACCCGTTTTATTGTGGTAGTTAAGTTATACATAATGTTTATGCCAATAAGGATTATGACATCATGAGAAATGTCTGAATTCTTACCTTAATTTCAGACAAAGAGAAATTATTTACCAGGAAGATTTTTATACCTCATCATAGCCTCGATATAGTAATAATCGGCATATATAAGTGGAACATCTACTTCGCTGTTGTGCGCTTTGGAGCCAACACTGTGTTTCAATATATAATTATTATTTTGTCCAAGTTCGGCACGGTATTGCGGTGATGATAACGAACGGATCTGTGCTTCGGCAACTCCGAGATATTTTTTCGAAGTTTTTTTTATCCACATACTGGCTCAGCTCTATTAAGGCAGATGCCATAACAGCAGCAGCTGAGGCATCGCGTGGTTCGTCCTTCGATGTAACATTAAAGTCCCAATACGGAATTTTATCAGCAGGAAGGTTTGGATGGTTAATCAAAAATGCTGCAATATGCTTTGCCTGTTGCAGATATCGGTCGAGTTTTGTTTCGCGGTACATCATGGTATAACCATAGAGACCCCAGCTTTGTCCGCGCGACCATGCCGATTCGTCGGCCAAACCCTGATGGTTCTGTTTGATTGTAACTTTACCAAAATTTATTGTATCGTAGGCAACAACGTGGTAGCAACTGAAATCGGGCCGATAATGATTTTTTATGGTATTATCAGCATGACTTACAGCAGCTTTATAATATGTTGAATCCTTTGTGTAACGTGTAGCCCACATAAGGAATTCTAGGTTCATCATATTATCAATAATAACTGGATAAGGCCATTTACGGTTATCCCACGATTTGATAAGTCCAATTTTAGGATTAAACCTACTCATCAGAGAATTAGCTCCGGTTAACATAATTTCGGCATACTCCGGTTGCTTTGTAAGACGTAAACCATTACCAAAACTGCAATAAAGAATAAAGCCAAGGTCGTGAGTTGTTTTCACAAGCTTTTCCTTTTCAATGCGTGCTGTAAAAAGCTGGGCATCTTCTTTTATTTTGTTATCGCCAGTGACTTCGTACAGGTACCACAGTCCACCGGGGAAAAAACCACTGGTCCAGTTACGCGATGTGGTAAGCAAAATATTACCGCTAGGCTCAGTGCTTCTGGGAAGGAAATCTTTCTTTTCTTTCAGAAGCTTTGCCATTAAGGCATATTGCTTTACCGAAAACCCGAGCGATTCGTTTATTACTTCTTTAATGGGTTTGGGTTTAATACCAATAAAAGCAAAAAACATGATGAAAACAGGCACTATATAAAAGAATTTCTTCATAGTTCAATTAATTAATAGTTGATTTAGCTAGTAGTATAATTGAAGGGTAATTTAATCAAAAAAGATTATCTCCAACAAAGTTTTTCAACCCGGCTTAAGTCTCTTCGAAGCTTTTATTGCTTCGAAGAGAACAAAATGCAGCCGCGGCTAAAATTCTTGTTTAGAGATAATCAGAAAAATTAATTCATCATATACCTTTTAATGCTTATTTTGGCAGTACCGGCGGCATTTACAGCGTTTACATAAACATAAGCTCTGTATTTTTTATTTGCTGTTTCGATCCAAATTCCTGACTCAGCCTTTAAGTTAAGAGCGTAATTAGGAGCGCCGGTAAGATCCAATTTAACAAAGTCGATATCATCAACATAAATACCATATTGCAAACGAGCAAGGTGTTTATCCCTCAATGCCCACACTTTTTTAATCTGAGCATCATTCGTAACGCCAGCAGGTAGAACTAAACCGTCAAGATATTCAGCACTGGTTGCAGGTGCAACTAATGCATGCCCGAAAGTGATTCCTGTAATGTTTCTGAATAAATAAACAAGATCAATTTTATCAGCATTCAATGCAGCATCAGTTGCATTGTAAACGGCCATATTCTCAATAGATATATAACACATATTGTTATTACTTACATTAAGGTCTAAAGCCATGTCCATTTTGGTAATTGTATACGGACCCATTTTGTAAGTTGCAGTTTGACCGTTACTGGCTGTTGAAGTGAAAGTAAATGATATTTCCTGACCTTTCGCTTCATCGGGTATTTTATAGAAATACCTCAGGGTAGCAGCACACGTATCGCGGGTAAAGTTAACTGCCGTTTTGTTCCCTTCGGTGATTGCTGTGTCGGCAACAAGAATTCCTACATCAACACCGCTGCTGTTAGTGAAAAACGATCTTTTCTCCATATAGGTGCCTGTTGCACCGGCAATAGTAGCCTCAACCTGGGCCGAAACAATTTTCCCTTCCGCTTGTGGTAAAGCCATGGCATAGGCAAATTCAAGATTTTGTCCTGCTAAATTAGGACCAATAGAACGTTTAATAACATCGTTATTTAATCCGGATTTTGGTGATGGTAAGGCGTATTCTTCCTCTTTGCAGGCATTAAGGAAAATTACAAAAACCATCAAAAGTGCTAATTTTATATACTTATTTTGCATAGCTTGATCGTTTTAGGGTTTAGTTTGAACGGTAACATAAATAGTATAGGTCTTTTTCACCTTCCGGTTTCCTGAAATAACTGTCCATTGTTTTGGACTAGCCAGATCAGAAAAATCAACCTTACCTACAATTTCGGATCAAGCTTAGCATCTGTTACAAGCGAAAATTGCGGGTAAAGATTTTTAAGTCGGTACCATAGAACACTTCCACGTTTACTGTTTGAGCAGTTGTATCAATCACTGCATTTTGAGTTCTTACAGTTTGGAAGTCTGATCCTAACAATTCGAAGTTACTTACATAGCATTCAGCTCTTTCGGTTACTAACAAGCCATCCCCGTCAACAGGAAAATCCTTGGAACATTGCGTTCCGGTAATTAGCACAAGTATGAGTGCGAATGATATCTTTAGAAATTTTTTCATCGCAATATATTTTAGATTTTTATTCTTCATTAATTTATCCTCCATAGTTATGTTTTTACAACCAAGGTGTATTTTGAGTTAAATTGGAGTTTCTATCTCTTTCACCAGGAGGAATTCTGAAAATATAATCCTGCTGGTAAGTCCTCTCAGATGAGTTCTGATAATACCTTTGTTGATTAGCCCCATGGGTATCAATTCTCCAAACACCAGCTCCATAAGGTGGATTCCAAACTCTTTCGATAGCTCTCCAGCGACGGATATCGAATCCACGATGTCCTTCTCCAAGAAGTTCAACGATACGTTCCTGTTCAATTGCAGCAAAGAATACATCTTTGTCAGCCGTTTTGGATGCATCCAGAGCAGGCAAATTCCCGCGACGACGGATTTTATTTACAAGTTCAATAGCATCAGCCTGAGGTCCCAACAATGCATTGGTAGCTTCAGCATACATCAGGTAAACATCAGCCAAACGCATAACAGGCCATGCATAATCACCTTCACTACGTCCGAGCCCGGGAGTGTTTCTTAAAAATTTACGAAAAACATAACCTGAGTTTGTACCGTCGGTATTATAAGAAGTATATTTAACACCATTAATAGTAACAACAGCGTTCCAGGTTTTGTAAATAAATGGGCACCATCCGGTTGATTTAAGTGATGCAAAACCAACACTCATCTCATAATCCCACATTATGGAGGATTTCATGCGATAATCCCGGTCAGCATAACTCTGTGGGTTTACAGAAGAATTTAATGCTGTTCTGGCACCAGCTGTACTTGGGTTCATAGGCACAAGCTTAGTAGCAAAATCACCAGTGGCAATTAACTGATAGCGGTCGGCTATTTCATAACGCGGATGAACCCAACATTGAGAACCTTCATGTGAACGTCCTGAAACATCGCGCATCAGCTCTTCGCCCTGCCCTGTACCAGCTCCACCATGAGCAAACGCCATTATCATTTCACCATCACCATTAGCTGCTGAGGTAAACAGGTAATAATAGTTGGGTAAAACATCTGCTTTACCAATAACATCAATTTGGCCTGGTTCTCCACCACGGAAGAGTTGTAAACCAAAATCGTTGATCACCGATTTGAAATCTCTTGCTGCACGTGCATACCCTGAATCTGCCTGGACAGGATCAGGAGTGAACCCTGCAAGTTCCGGCCAGCCGAATTTATTCCAGCTTGCCCAATATAACTGAAGTTTACCACGGAAAGCCAAAGCCGCGGGTTTACCAACACGACCAACCTGAGCAGCTTTTAACGGTAATTTTTCATAACGCCAATGATGTAATAGTAGCCTT
>JAAUTT010000244.1 GCA_012031335.1 Bacteroidales bacterium
AAAGGTTCGAAAAATAAAAAGAAAACCGGAGTTTTGCTTTCAACTCCGGTTTGAAAACGGCTCGCATGTGGTTCCAAAGTCAGCATCTCAAACTACCGATGACGATATAGTTGGAAAAGATTTGTCGGTTAAAGGCCCAAACGATTGGGAAAAAAACATCGACAATAGTCCGAACCTCGGTTTTTTTAGTCTGCAATACCAGGGTGGCGATACCACCATGCGGTTTGCCCGGATTATTCCTGAACCGGGGAATTCTAAAATAAAGTATTGCATTTCTGGGTAAACCAGCCAAATGTGGATGGTTCAAAAACCCGTATTCAGGCAAATATCTATGCCGATAAACAGAAACACACCGAAGGAATAAAAGAATTGTATCAGTCTGTGCGCTTATTTCTACCAACTGATATGGAGGTGATAAAAAGCTTCCCGGAAAAAATCAGCTGGCTCACCATTCTGGAAGTCTGGAACAATATCCAGTGGGTCGACGATCCATACCCATACCGGTTAACTGTAGGTATCGGAAAACCACCGGCGAAAAAAAGTGAGTTGCATTTTATGGTAGATGCCGAAGATTATGATTATTCCACAAAAAAATACATTGAGTTATGGCACGACATGAACAAAACTATAGCTGTTCCTATCGGAAAATGGTTTACACTCGAATATTACATGAAGGAGGGAAATGCACAAAGTGGTAGGTTCTACATGGCAATAACTCCTTGAAGGCGGTAAAAAACAAGTAATTTTTGATATTACCAATTTTACGCACAATACCAAAGATCCCAATCCTGATGGCATTACCCTCTGGAACCCCATGAAACTCTATACCTCAAAAAAATTGGTGGATTATACACGGGGGCAGGGTAAAGCACTTCAGATTTACTGGGACGATTTCTCGGTTTGGAAGAATCGTAAACCTTAATTAAATTCTAAATTCGAAATAATGAGGCTTCTGATTCTTTTTCTTTTCACATTAGCGATTGCTCATACTGGATTTTCACAAACCACTCCAAAAGAGAAAAACTTTATTGTAAGAGATGAAACCGGCAAAACAGAAACAATTGCTGAAGCGATAAAAATCGACAAAGTCTGGGCCGGACATCCGGTTGGATTTTGCTTGCTGACACACGGAAACCGGCAGTACATTGCCTATTACAATGCCAACCGCAACATGGTGGTTGGGCAGCGTAACCTCAGTGAAAAGGAATTTTCCCTACATGTGATGCCGGCCACTTCGCGTGAAACTTCCGGAGGAACAAGTACGGTGCTGAATTGGGACAGTCACAACAGCGTGACTCTGGGTATAGATAAAGAAGGCTTTATTCACCTTGCCGGGAACATGCATGTTCACCCGATTACCTATTTTAAAAGCACCAAGCCGAATGATATTACTACGCTTGTTCAGGAAATGAAAATGGTGGGACCGAACGAAAACAGGTGTACATACCCAAGTTTTATGAATACCCGCGAAGGTGAATTGCTGTTTCATTATCGCGATGGAGGCAGCGGAAACGGGAACGAGATTTACAACATTTATTCGTGCGAAACAAAATCCTGGAAGCGACTGATGGATACCCCGCTTACTGATGGAATGGGATTGATGAACGCCTATCAGACACAGCCCAAACTGATGTCGGATAACTGGTACCACGTTTACTGGGTATGGCGCGATACACCCGATTGTTCTACCAATCACGATCTTTCGTATATTAAAAGTCCCGATCTGAAGAACTGGTTCAATGCCTTCGGGGAACCGGTCAAACTTCCCGTTACCATCAAAAATAAAACGGTGATTGTAGATCCCATTCCCGTAAAGGGCGGAATTATAAACTTGGCCGCCAGCTTAAGCTTCGACAGTATAGGGAAACCTGTTTTTGCCTATCATAAATACGATACTGTCGGGAACCTGCAGTTTTATGTTGCATGGATAGAAGGTAAAGCATGGATGCATAAAAAAAATTACCGATTGGAACTATCGCTGGGAATTTTCAGGAAACGGAAGTGTGAACAATGAGGTTCGGATAGGAGGGTTCAGAAAAAGAACTGACAACTTTTTTGAGCTTGATTACTGGCATATTCAACATGGGAGCGGAACTTTTTTGCTCAACAAAGATCTGAATATCTGTGGTAAAGTCCTCAAACCTGTCTCATTGTTGGAACAAATGAAAACCGAAGGCGATTTCCCGGATTTGCAGGTGCGAACCTGTGGTGATCTTGGTAAAGTAACCGAGGCAGGTGTAAGATACATGCTGAAATGGGAAACCCTCCCGGCAAACCGCGACAAGGCAAGGCCTGAACCTTGGCCGGAAGCTAGTCAGTTGTATTTGTATAAACTAAAGATGAACAACTTATAGTAATATTCATCCTGTATGAAGAAATATTTTAATTATTCCCTTTGGGTTTTATTTCTGATTCAATTCGGAATTGCCGGTTGTGATAAAAAGGATGCAGATACGGAACCTGCACCGCCTATGGTGTTTACCGGAATTCTGAAAAACATTCAGACTGCACATCCACGGCTGTTATTATCGAAGGAGCGTTTGGATGAGCTTAAAACACTGAGCCTCACCGACAGCCGTTTAAAAAAATACGCATCGGATGTGATTGCTCAGGCCGATAAAGATATTTTTAAACAACCCCTACAACATGTGCTTATTGGACCGAGGTTACTTGATATTAGCCGGGAATGCCTGCTACGGGTGTACAACCTGGCGTTTGCATACCGGTGGACAGGAAATCCAAAATACCTGAGCTCGGCAGTTGCCAATTTACGCAATGTTTGTTCGTTTTCCGACTGGAATCCATCTCATTTTCTTGACGTTGCCGAAATGACCCATGCTGTTGCAATTGGCTACGACTGGTTGTATGACGACATGGATGAAACTGAACGGAAAGCCATTAAAGATGGATTAATAAAGCTGGGATTAAACGAAGGTAAAAAGGCCTATGCTGCCAATGCATGGTGGATGAAGGTAGATCATAACTGGAATCAGGTGTGTAACAGTGGTTTACTGATAGGTGCACTGGCGATTGCCGAAACCGATTCGGCGTTGGCAGCAGGAATCCTTCGTAATGCAATTGAAAACCTGCCATTTGCCCTCAATAGCTATGGCCCTGATGGGGTTTGGGCGAAGGTCCGGCTACTGGTCGTATGCTACCGATTACACGGCATATGGAATTTCGGCATTACAATCGGCATTAGGCAACGATTTTGGGTTAACAAAATATCCTGGCATGAGCCTTACCGGGTATTTTCCGATGTATTCTGCAGGTCCTTCCGATCTGATGCTGAATTATGCCGATGCCGGTGAAAAGTCTAAATTGACTGCCCCGCACACCGAAATGTGGCTTGCAGGTGTTTATAACAACAATCATTTCTCGGATTTTCTGATTGAACGCCTTCAAACAAGAACTGCCAATGTTCGGAATGTAATCTGGTACCGTCCTTATTCCAACATATCCATGCATCGCGATTTAGATAAGTTTTTCGGCGGTAAAGTTGCATTATTTTTCTCCCGTAGCTCCTGGACCGACGCCAATGCGCTGTGGGTGGGAATAAAAGCCGGTTACAACAAGGTGAATCATGCACACCTCGACTTGGGAAATTTTGAGCTGGACGCATTAGGACAACGCTGGGTCCGCGATTTGGGGTCAGACGATTACAATCTTCCGGGATATTTTAGTGGCAGCACGCAAACAAGTCAACGCTGGACTTATTACCGTATAAATTCTTTCAGCCACAATGTTCCTGTGCTTAACGGCAAAAATCAGGACATCTCTGCAACTTCACAGATTGTTAAACATGCTGTGGGCGTTGCTGAACCATTTACCATCATCGATTTCACCGAAGCTTATAAGGAATTTGCAACCTCCGCCTTGCGCGGCTTAAAAGTGGTGAATGAGCGAAAAGCTGTTCTGATACAGGATGAATTTGAAATTGCCAAAGCAAGCAGCATCTCATGGGGAATTACTACCGACGCAACCATTCTGATTGTCAAAGACAAAGAAGCTGAGTTGACGCTTAATGGAAAGAAACTGATTGTTAAAATTTTATCACCTGCCAATGCGGTGTTCTCATCCGAATCAGCCCAACAGGCTGCACCCCAGAAAGCAAACACTGGTGTTAGCAGGCTTCTTGCGAAAATGCCTGAACAAACAGGAAATATTACCATTACCATATTGCTCGAACCTCAATGGACAGGAGGATTATCAGGTTATTCGTCTGCCATGGTCTCACTTTCAAACTGGTAAAAACTAATGAAACAAAATATTCGACTTATACTCTTAAAAAAAATCGGGTTTCTGATGATGTTCCTGGTTGCTATAGGTTTACCTTATATTTCTAATGCATCATCATATAGAGTAACTTCAATATCTGAGTATCAGGTTGCTGAAAAAGCTGCACAAGCCGGAGATACTATCAAATGGGCGCCGGGTACCTATGAGGATGTTTCCTGGGTAATTTTAAAAGATGGAATAATTGTTATAGCCTCCGAATTAGGTAAAACTGTATTTACCGGAAGCAGCAAGGTGGAGCTTCAGGCCAGCCATATTGTATTCAGCGGGTTTCAGTTTGCTGGAGGAAAAATCAATGGAGATGTATGCAAAGTTACAGGAAGTCATAATTTGCTGGAACATCTTAATTTTTCGGCATATCACTCCAAATACTATCTGAATATAGTTGCGGCTTGTCGGTATAACACCATAAGATATTGCAATTTTGAGCGAAAACCCGAGGATGTTCAGAGTTCGGTAGTTCAGATTCAGGTGGACGAAAAGCAGCCCGGGTACCATGTAATCGCCTGGTGTTCGTTCCTGAATCATACTGCACCTTACAATTCCGGTGGCGATTATGGCATCGAAGCATTGCGAATCGGGTATAGCTTCCAGGCAAAATTTATAAGCCGCACTACGGTTGAATATTGTTATTTCAGCCGGTGCAATGGCGATGGCGAAATTATCTCCTCGAAAGCCCGCGAAAATATGTATCGTTACAATACCTTTGAGAATAATGGAGAATCGCATTTCACGCTGCGTCATGGAAGCGATAACATTGTTTATGGCAACTTTTTTCTTGGAGGTGCCGGACTTCGTATTAAGGAAGGCCAGAACCACATGGTTTACAACAATTATTTCAGTACAGGGGAGTATTGGACCATCAAACTCGAAAACTATAAGGCCGATCCTTTAAAGAATGTGGTGATTGCGCATAATACATTTGCAAATTCCGGCCCGCTTAAACTTGGAGGCAAAGGCGATTTCAAGCCTCAGCAAGTGCTTATTGGCGGTAACCTTTTTATTAACCCCATAAATCAGGTGACCGACGACCCGACCGGTCTGGAGGTATACCAGGCTAACAGTTATTCAGGAGAAATAGAAGTTCCTGCACAATCAGGATTTTATCCTTTCAAGAGCATAGTGAGCAAGAATACCTGCGGATATTATCATCCTTCGAAAAAAATTGCTTCAGACAATACATTTCCATTGCTGGATATCCCGGTATTAACCGATGATCCTCTTCTGCTGCTGGATATTGCCGGCAACAAGCGTCCGGTAAAACGTAAATCAGCCGGCTGTTTTGAGCCATCGAAGAATGCCTCGTCGGTTCACCCATATGCCACTGATGTTAATACCGGTCCTGTTTATCTCCGGCAAAAAGCTTTACTGGCGAAGAGGGTTATGGCCAATATTAGGGAAGCAACCCTTTTAAAAGCGGAGAAAATGCTGAACGAAAAACCCGTTACGGTTACAGCGGCATTTTGTTCCAGGAGTGCAGGAGGGCGGCACGATTTTTACTCGGAAGGGGACTACTGGTGGCCTGATCCCGAAAATCCAACCGGACCTTACATCCAGAAGGATGGACAAAGTAATCCCGGGAATTTTTCCGATCATCGCCACGCCATGGTTCGGCTCAGCGAAATAACCGCAACATTAACATCTGCATGGATGCTCACCGGTGATAAAAATATGCGGAAAAGGCTCTGGAACACCTGCAAGCCTGGTTTGTGGATACAGCAACGTTGATGAATCCCAATATGCTCTATGCACAAGCTATCTGGGGAAGATTTACCGGAAGAGGGATTGGTTTAATTGATGCATACCATCTGGTGGAAGTTGCGCAGTCGGCGCAGGTATTAATTGATGACCGGATTATCCCCGAAGATAAGGCGGAGAAAGTAAAAAGCTGGTTTCGTTCTTTCCTGAACTGGATGACTACACATCCTTATGGGATCGACGAGTTGAATGCCAAAAATAACCACGGTACATGCTGGGTAGCAACTGCAGCGGCAATAGCAGTGCTTGTAAACGACGAGAGCATGCGTAACTTCTGTACCAACCGCTTTAAAACAGTTTTGCTACCCGATCAGATGGCGGCCGATGGCAGTTTTCCCCTGGAGATTAAACGTACAAAACCTTATGGCTATTCGCTTTTCAATATAGATGCCTTTTGCAATCTGGCTCAAATACTCTCAACCTCAGGTGAGAATCTTTGGAATTTCGAAACTGCCGATGGGAAAAGTCTGAAAAAAGGTATTGATTATATTTATCCGTTTATTGAACAAAAGGATACCTGGCCCTTTGCCAAAGATATTTATATCTGGGAGGAATGGCCGACAAGGCAGTCGGCACTTTTATTTGCCGGTTTGGCTTATAATAATGTTGATTATATCGATACA
>JAAUTT010000245.1 GCA_012031335.1 Bacteroidales bacterium
CATGCCGGCTATGATCTTAAGAAAAATCCCATGGAATGTAAAAGGAACATGGGTGTGGTTACCCAGGAAATAGCGCTTTATAGTGAGTTGTCGGCGTATGATAACTTATTGTTTTGGGGAGGCATGTATGAAAATTCCCGGGAAACTTTTGGCGGAACGTATTGTTGAAACCTTAGAGCTGTTTGGTTTAACCGACCGGAAAATGATAAGGTGAAAACCTATTCCGGTGGAATGAAACGCAGGGTTAACATTGCTACCGCCTTGCTGCACCGTCCAAAAGTGCTGTTTATGGATGAACCTACCGTTGGGATAGATCCTCAAAGCCGGAACCTGATTTTTGAAGTGGTGGAGAAACTGCATAACGAGGGAACAACCATTATTTATACCACCCATTATATGGAAGAAGCAGAGCGTTTGTGCGATCGTATCGGAATAATTGACGATGGAAAAATAATTGCACAGGGAACTCTGAATGAATTGAAGACTTCGGGATCGATGAAAGAATCGGTAGTAATCTCTTATACAAACCTTACGGATAAACTTTTCGATTCAATAAAAAAAGAATGGAATGATCTCCAACGTTTTGATGATACAATACATTTTTATCCATGAATATTCAGGCCGATTTATCCAAAATTATAATCATGTGCAATGAGGTGGGTATGGATATCCGGCTTATCGATATCCGAAAGGTAAACCTTGAAACAATATTTTTAAGTCGGACCGGTAAAAAATTAAGAGACAAATGATAAAACTTGTAAAGAAAGATCTGAAATTGTTCTTCAGTAATAAGCAAGACCTGTTGCTTACTTTTGCATTGCCCATTCTGTTTATAAGCTTGTTTGCTTTTGTTTTCGGAAGAATGAACAATTCCCCGGATGGGAAATTAGTGAGTCTTGTTCAATCGGTGGCAGGCACTGCAGTTATGATGTTGTTATTTTCAGTTGCAGGTATAGGAGGAAGCCTTTTGGATGAAAAGCAGGAAGGCATGTTAAAGAAGTTACTATGTACGCCCATACCTCCTGATCATATCCTCTTTGGGAAACTGGTCTTTGTGAATATTATTTCCATTATTCAGCTAATAATTATGTTTGGTTATGCTTGGTTGGTTTTTGGTTTAGACATTATACATCATATCCCTTCTCTTTTACTTATTATTATTTCAATAGCCTTTGCCTGTTCCGGTTTTGGTTTGGTTCTTGCCTCATTTGCCAGAACACGCCAGCAGGTGCAGGGATTTTCTACCCTCATTGTACTTGTTATGAGTGCTATCGGAGGCAGCATGATTCCTCTGTTTGCAATGCCCGAAACAATGCAAAAGATGGCTGTTTTTACGGTGAATTACTGGGGGATTCAAGGAGTTTATGACATCTTCTTGAAACTTGTCCCGTTAACCGATTTTACATTTTTATCGAACATAATTGTATTACTTGGCATGGGGTCTTTTTTAAATTTCATTGCTCTTCTGATGTTCAGGCGAAATATTTTAAAGATGGTTTAGATGCTCAAAACAGTTTTACTTTAACAGATTCGAAAATTAACTCGTTATTTTATAATCCCTAACCTGGATTATTCATAAACCTTAATTAACCTCACCCCCGGCCCCTCTCCTGAAAGAGAGGGGAGAAAGAACGTGCCACATTATTTTCGGAGCGTTTCAAAGTCCCTCTCCTCGTAGAAGAGGGATTAAGGGTGAGGTGTTATAAATTTATGAATTAAATAGGCTAAAGAGAATGAATTGATTTTTCAGTTTTAACCCTCGAGCTGGTGCCAAAAAAACTGAACATTCTTTCATGCAAAAGTAGAATTAGTTTAACTTGGTCATTATGAAAAAAACAATCGCAAACGGTGGGTCATCATATGGATTATATTTTTTATAATAACACCCCCAATTATTGGCTATTTAATTCAAGGTCCTAAAATATTTTCCTCCGTTTCATATTATTTTACTTATACTTCCATTGGATATGCATACGGAATTGCCTTTGGAGTTGGCAATTCGTTACTTGGCAGATATTTTTCCAAACTCGACTGGACAAAAAATCCTAAACGGACAAATCTGATCAGTTTTCTGGTATTTATGGGTACGGGTATTTTATGGGTATTATGATACCTATACAGTCGACCGGTTTCTTGTGGGGAATGTCGGGAGAGTCAGTTTTTTATGATGTGTTAGTAAAAGCTTTTTTCTCTACTGTTATAAATCTGGTTGTGTTCTATTTTTATAGCACCACACTTATTTCAAATAATTGGATCAAGGCAGTTGAAAAAAACGAGGAATTAAAAAGAGAAAACCTGCTGGCCCGTTACGAAGCCCTGAAAAACCAGGTAAACCCACACTTTCTTTTTAACAGTTTAAATACGCTTAGCGGACTGGTAGAACAACAACCGGAACTGGCCACTGGTTTTATAAAAAAGCTATCGGACATTTACCGGTATGTGCTCGATCAGAACGATAAGGAACTGGTTTCGATTCATGACGAGTTGAAATTTGTTGACGATTATGTTTTTTTGTCGAGAATACGGCTTGGCGAGGGACTGATATTCCATTCGCATATACCGGACGGCCAAACTTTTCAGGTGGTTCCGCTCGGCATACAAATGCTTGTCGAAAACGCCATCAAGCACAACATCGCATCCGACGATATGCCCTTAACCATTGAAATGAAGCTGGTAAGTGGTTTTGTGATCGTGCAAAACAACCATCAAATGAAAAAAACGATACCTTCGGGTAAGTTACCCCTGGGGCTCGAAAACCTAAAGAAACGGTATGCATATCTTTCCGGTAAATCGGTAGAAATTATCGAAACTGAAGATATGTTTACCGTAAAATTACCGCTCGTTGAATTTTAAGCTATGAATTGCCTGATAATAGAAGATGAAAAAATTGCTGCCGAAAGGTTGGTCGGATTAATCAAAAAGTGCGACCCCTCCCTTGAAGTTGCAGCCATCGTGCAATCGGTCACAAATGCTGTTCAGTGGTTAAACACACATCCGGATCCCGGTTTAATTGTATGGATATTCAACTGGCCGATGGTTTAAGCTTTGAAATATTTGAGCAAACAACGGTGAAAGCCCCGGTGATTTTCACCACCGCTTATGAGGAATATGCCATTAAAGCATTTAAGGTGAATAGCATCGATTACCTGCTGAAACCGATCGACCCGCAGGAACTAAATAATGCAATTGATAAGTTTAAAGCAACCAACCAACACAGGGAAATCCCGGCACAGGTATTCGAGAACATCATGCAGTCGCTCACAAAGCAATACAAAAGCAAATTTGTAATTAAAGCAGGCGAGCATATCAGGGTGTTTACCACCGACGATGTGCAGTGCTTTTGCAGCATGGAAAAATGTACTTTTCTGCGGAATAATTCGGGCAGGGATTATGCTATCAGCTATACCCTCGACCAATTGGAAGAACTGCTGGATCCCGCAAAGTTTTTCAGGATCAACCGTAAATTCATCGTTTCCTTTTCGGCTATATCCGACATCATCAGTTTTTCGAACAGCAGGTTACAAGTGCACCTTCACACATATAAATCCAATGAATTAGTCGTGAGCCGCGAAAAAGTGCAGGAATTTAAAAAGTGGTTAGAGAGTTGATGAAAGAAGTCGAAGGACCACAGACCGCGGCCGATAAAGAAGTTGATCCGCTAAAAAATAAAAATCCCCGCAGAAACCTAAACCTGCAGGGATTTAATATATATATAATTAAAGCCTAATTCATAATCCAGATATTGGAATTGATGTCATCGGTTTCGTTATCGAACTGCGCTTTCAGGGCAGCCTTGTAATTAGCCTCGTTGGTGGTTCTTTCCGAAAGAGGATATTGCCATCTTTTAGGGATACGACCACTATTGCCGGTTCCGGGGCCAGTGAGGAAAGTAGGCACTCCTGTGCGGCGATAGTTAAAGAAAGCTTCCCATCCGGAGTTATTAAAGAAGGCCAGATATTTCTGTGTTAAAATCTGGTTAAGTCCGGCATTGTTGTTACCGGCATATTTAACATCAACCTGATTGAGATAAGTTTCCAGCGTGGCAGCATCGGATATTCCATAAAAATTCACAGAAGCAGTAATACCCTTTTTATACCAGGTTTCGGCATCGCCACTCGCCCAACCGCGGTTGATAGCTTCGGCAATGTTGAAGCACATCTCGGGATAACCGATCTGCATGCAGGGTTCGCCGGTATAAGTGCTGTAATAGCGGCTTTTGCTTATCCAGGAGTATTCACCTTTAAGCGCTTTTGTCGACATATCGTCGAGACCTTCGCCTGAGCTTGCACCCACATAAGCTTCGAAATCGGTAATTGCAAGTCCCGCAGCAATTTTAGCAGGAGCAGGGTCGGCAACAACGAAAGTGCGTGGATCCTTTAATGCAGCAAGGGTATTCAGGTAAGTAGCCGACATATTACGGCGGGTGGCATTGAACCCATAATTATCCTGGTTATTCGGATACTTGTTTATAGAATTATAAACATACTGGAGGTTATCGCCCATTCCTTCCATCAAAGGATATTTGGCAGGATTGTTTACAATGGCTGCAAATTTCTGTTTGATATTAAGGTCGGCATCGTTCTCCTTTTTACTGAGATGCATTAACACCCTCAAAGTATAGGCATTTACAACTTTTTGCCATTTCTTCAGGTCACCACCCAGCATAAAGTCACCCGATGGACCTGCTCCACCTTCGCTGATTATGGTAGCCAGGTTGTTGTTGCAATCTTCCAATAACTGAAGCACACCAATAAATACCTGTTTTTGGGCATCGTATTTTGGAGCTTTGTTTTCTAAACCCTTAAGCGCTTCCGTCATTGGAATATCGCCCATAAGGAGTGTCATTTCAGTAAAGAAATAAGCTCTGAAGAATTTGCCAAGAGCAGAATAGGCGTTGTTTTCTTTTGCACCGGTTTTTAAGGCTTCATCCTCCATTTTAACTACATTCTTCAGGGTTGTGAAGCTGAAGCTGTAATTGGTCCAGTTGTATTCCTGGGTTCCATAGTAGTTATAATTGCTGCACCAGAACTGATTCCATTTCTGGGCATCAGTCCATGGCTCGCGGTACAAATCGTCCAGAATGGATGAGAAAACAAGAGAAGGAGGCACATTGGTGGGCCGGTTGGGGTCTTTTTCAAGTTCTTCGAAATCCTGGCACGAAGTTACCAGTACCAGTAAACTCAGGATGGATAATATGATTTTTTTCATTTTTATATTTTTTTTTGATAATGACCCAGGGAATTTTCCCTGAATAATATTGCATAATGTCTTAAAGTTTAAGGACCTCTCCCCACCTGCCCTTTCGACAGGTTCTACCGGGAGAGGCTTACTTAATTAAAAAGTAATATTGAGATTTAAACCATACCTGCGCATGGTTGGCGTTTGCATATTCGATGTCGAACGGGTATCAGCATACTGATCCAGGTCTATATCCTTTTTCTCAGCAAAATACAACAGGTTTCTTCCTATGAGCGAAATGCTTGCCGAGCGAATAAAGGAATTGCCAAGCAGTTTGGACGGAAGCTGATAGCTGATGGTAATCTCACGAAGTTTGGCGTAAGAGCGGCTCATCAGGTTTCCTTCGTCGGAGTTATAGTAACGGCTGATATAATCCTGCAGATACGTTTTGGTGGTATTATCGGCAAACTGAAGTTCGTTGAAGTTAATGATGTTACCATCGGCATCATAATTAATTTTAGCTCCGTTTGAAATTACCTTTCCATCGACCAGCCACGATTTAACACCCTTGTAATCCTGGTACCGGGCTTCGCCCATTGCGCCTTCCACAGTTTCGATATGGCGGCCACCACGGAATGTCTGACGTTGAACGTGGTTTACGATTTTACCGCCTACTCTGCCGTCGAACTGGAATCCAAATGTGAATCCTTTATAAGAAAAGTTGTTGCGGATCGACCAGCTCCAGTCGGGGTTTGCATATCCAAGGAACTGACGAACAGGATTGTTAAATGTACGTCCACTGCCATCCACAACAAGTTCTCCATCCTGGGTTCTTACGAAGGCCGAGCCATAGATTTTATCCATCCGGTCGCCTACTTTCAGGTAGGTATTATACTTTTCAACACCCGGATAAATTTCATTCAGCACTTCTTTGTATGTCGACCAGTTTGCCATCACATCCCATTTAAAACCATTGGGACTTGCAACCGGGATGGCTGTTGCGGCAATTTCCCAACCTGTTCTTTCGGTTTTGATACCATTCACAAGCGCATTGTCGTAACCTGCCGCATTTGAAACAGGTAACCGGAAAATTCCCGGACCATCCAAGCTGTTGAAGTATGTCACATCAAAACCCAGTTTGTTTTTCAGGAACCTTATATCAGCACCAACTTCCCAGGCTGAGGAGAAACTCGGCTCCAGATTGGGATTGGGAATGGTATTGGTATAAGCTGCAGCAGGCTGGTTGTTGTAAGGGAAAAGAATATTATACGAAGCTGAATTGGCAAAGGAAGGACCTTCGTAAGCTGAATAATAATCGGCACCGTAACCAAGGAAGTCATCACCCATGATATAATAGGTCGGACCAATGGTGGAGGAAGTTAAAGCGCTACCCACATTGGCATAGGATGCACGTAATTTGAGGAAAGATACCACAGGCATCTTTACAAGTTCGCTGACAACGATACTACCCGAAACCGACGGATAGAAGTAAGTATT
>JAAUTT010000246.1 GCA_012031335.1 Bacteroidales bacterium
ACATACTAACCAAAAGCTTACCACGTATCCAGCACACCAGGATGTGTGACAAACTGTCTCTTTACCCAAAATGCTTCCACGCCTGAAATAACCGCAGAAGAGGAGGAGCGTTGACTTAAGGCGACAGTTTGTGTGATAAACAATTAATGTACAAGGAAGTACAGTAGTAGAACGTTACACATACAGGTGGTGTCAAGTGTATTACCTTGATACTACAGTTGTTATAAGTAGGAGAAGAAGGGAAAGAAGGAGGTCTTTTTTATGTTTTTAACGAGTATATCTATCTTTTATATATATATTTATTTCCATTATTCGCTTATGTCAACGTTCTGGACTCGGTATATGTAAATACCAAGAATTTAGATCAATAAATAAAACCTTTTTCAACATATCTTAAGAATAATCTTCTACAAACTCCGAAATTGTTTCAATTAATAATCTGTTTTCCAATTCATTACCTACTGTGACCCGTAAACACCCTTCGCATAATGCAACCTTGGACCGGTTTCTTGTGATTACCTGCTTTTCTATTAAATAATTAAATAGTTCATCGCACCTATTTACCTTCACCAGCAGAAAATTGGCATCGGAAGGATATATATGTTCCACCAGATCAAATGCTTTTAGCTTTTCAATTAAAAATATTTTTTGCAACAGAATAGCATTCACCCATCTATCTTTTTCCTTTTGTTTTTCTAAGGCATCTAATGCAACCCGCTGCGTTAAAATATTGATGTTATATGGATATTTTATTTTGTTCAGTACAGCAATTATTTCTTGGGATGCATATGCAGTTCCCAGTCTGATTCCTGCAAGGCCCCAAGCTTTTGAAAATGTTTGCAGGACAACCAGATTTTTGTAACAATTCAATTCGGATAAAATACTTGAGTAGGGTGAAAAATCAATATAAGCCTCATCAACTACAAGAAGTCCATTAAAGTCTTCAGCTATGGAAAGGATATCTTCCTTGCTGAAATGGTTTGCAGAAGGATTGTTTGGCGAGCAAATAAAAATAAGCTTTACAGTTGGGTCAATAGCTTCTTTTAAACGCGATACATTGAGGGTAAAATCGGGATTAAGGGTAACTGTTTTAAATTCAACAGCGTTGGTTTCGGCAGCAACCTGATACATGCCATAAGAAGGACTTAAAGAAATTACAGCGTCTTTACCCGGTTCACAAAAGGCTCTGATAAGAAGATCAATAGCTTCATCACTGCCATTTCCAAGGAAAATTTGGCTGGGATTTACTTTTTTAATTTCAGCTAGCTTTTGTTTCAACTTGTTTTGTAATGGATCGGGATATCGGTTGTAAGGATTATTAAAAGGATTTTCGTTAGCATCCAGGAATACTCCGTCCTCTCTTATATTCATCTCGTGCAGATGAATATGGTTTCATTCTCAGAATGTTCGGTCGTAAAATTTTATTAAGTTCAAACATATTAGTTGTGTTCATTGGCAATAAACTTTAAACGAACCGAAGCAGCATATTTGTGACCCTGAAGGTGTTCAGCTTCGGCCATATCTTCAATTACAGGACCAATATTAAAAATTCCATATTTTGTGAGCTGCTGAAAGGTAATTTTTTTCATAAAACTATCCAGGTTTACTCCACTGTAGCCTTTAGCATATCCTGCCGTAGGAAGTGCATGGTTTGTTCCTGAAGCGTAATCTCCTGCACTTTCGGGAGAGTAATTTCCTATGAATACAGATCCTGCATTAGTAATTTGTTCGGCCAGGTCGGAGGCCATTTCTGTAGCAATAATAAGGTGCTCGGGAGCGTATTCGTTAACAATTTCGATCATTTCGGATACTGATTCCACAATTATGACCTTACTGTTTTCAAGTGCTTTTTTAGCAATTTCTTTTCGGGGAAGGTTCTCAAGTTGAATTTCAAGCTCATCAAGCACCGGTTTTAAAATACCCTCTGATAGGTAATAAGCACAACCTGACTATCAGGTCCATGTTCTGCCTGAGAAAGTAAATCGGCCGCAATAAAAGCAGGTTCACAGGTTTTATCGGCAAGTATAGCAACTTCGGAAGGCCCTGCTGGCATATCGATAGCAACACCATGCATACCAACCATTTGTTTGGCAGCTGTAACATACAGATTCCCGGGACCAAAAATTTTAGCAACTTTCGGGATTGATTCGGTTCCGAAGGCCATTGCACTGATTGACTGAATACCACCTACTTTGTATATCTCAGTTAAACCAATTAGTTTGGCTGTATACAATATTGCAGGATGTACCTTTCCCTCCTTATTGGGAGGAGTACATAAAATTACACGTTTACAGCCTGCTATTTTTGCCGGAATACCTAGCATAAGTACGGTCGAAAACAATGGTGCACTTCCTCCGGGAATGTATAACCCAACAGAATCAATTGGTACACTCTTCTGCCAGCAAAAAACACCAGGAGTAGTCTCAACAACTTTTCTTACGGAATTCTGTGCTGCATGAAATTTCTCTATATTTTTTTTTGCTATTTCGATACTCTTTTTTAAAGAGCTATCCACAAGAGATATTGCTTCCTCAAATTCCCCGGAAGAAACTGCAAAACTCTGAAGATCAGTTTTATCAAATTTCATGGTATAATGCCTAACAGCTTTGTCGCCATTAGCTCTTACATCATTCAAAATTTCAAGAACATTCTGGTTAACCAATTCATCTCCAAGGGATGGGCGTTTCAAGATATCAATCCATTCGTTTTTTTCGGATACCGTATGATATTCATTTCATTATAAAATATTGTTGTTTATACTATCATTTTTCAATTGGAATTACTAATATTCCCTGCGCTCCACATTCCTGCAATTTATCTATTACTTCCCAGAAGTCGTTTTCCTGAAGTACAGAATGAACTGAACACCAACCTTCTTTCACCAATGGAACTACAGTCGGGCTCTTCATTCCGGGTATTATCTCTTTTATCTTCTCAACTTTATCGTAAGGGGCATTTAGTACGATATATTTATTCTTCTCGGCTTTTTGAACAGCTCTTAATCTGAAAATCAATTTATCGAGAATTTTTTGTTTTTCATCGTCGAGTTTATCTGTCGAAACTATAACAGCTTCCGAAAATATAACAGTCTCAACTTCCTGTAAACCATTACTAATAAGCGTACTACCAGAACTTACTATATCAAAGATCGAATCGGCTAACCCAATACCAGGAGCAATTTCAACCGATCCGCTAATTTCATGAATTTCAGCCTTAATATCATTTTTATTTAAAAATTTTTCAAGGATATTAGGGTAGGAAGTAGCTATTTTCTTCCCTTTGAAATATTGTACCCCAGGATATTCAACTGATTTGGGAATTGCAAGCGAAAGCCGGCATTTAGCAAAACCTAGTCTTTCCACAATAGGTATCCGGAATTTCTTTTCCTCTATTACATTTTCACCCACTATACCGATATCAGCAACTCCATCCGCAACATATTGCGGAATATCATCGTCCCTTAAAAAAAGAATTTCGATTGGAAAATTTGAAGAAGGTGAAATTAACTTACGGTCGCCATTATTTAATTTCACTCCTGCTTCGGATATGAGTTCAAGAGATTTTTCACTTAACCTTCCTGATTTCTGTACTGCTATTTTTAGTCGTTTCATTATATATATTTTTTTAACAAAAAAGGCTTGCCGGATATGCAAACCTTGTTTGTAATGGTTATACTTTCCCCGATATTTCAGCATCAACTGAATTTTTAAATGATGATGTCCGTGGTAATGGTTATTTTTTATCATTTTACTATTTCATAAAACTAAAAGAGGCTTGCAGAACATGCAAACCTCTTCTAATATGTTTGTTCTGCCATATAAAATATAATCACCCATGATGATGATGTCTGCTATTTAATATGGAATTGATAATTTTCATTTCTTTTTTTTGCAAGTATAAAGATTATTTGAAAACCAACAAAAAAAACATGCTAAAAATCATGTTTCAAAAATGTAAAACTTTTTCATAAATCCTTAAGCAATACATTTTCAGGCAATTGATCAGTTGACTTTGCAAACGCATCATGAATTTTCAAAAGTTTTGAAGTTTTATCAAGTGAAACATCAATTATAGAACTATGACCATATTTATCCAGTTTATCAATTACATAATTAACTGTTAGACAATCTATATTGAGTGCTGGTTGGTATCCGGTACTTTTAAGTTTGGATGTTAATACTTCTGATACTATATTAATCCGAATCAATTCACTTAAGATATTTTAACCAAACGTATAGGCAATTTTAAATCTTTGGATAACTCCAGGGAAGTAATTGGAAGTCGCAATTTTTAAAATTCTGAACAATACGCTGAGCTACCAATAAGGTTAATATTCTTTTAGCATATTGGCTAATCCCAACCGTTTCGGTTTCAAATTCATAATAATCGATATTCTGATCTGCATATGAAATTTCAGATCCAAACAATACAATAAGCCAGCTAATCTGCATCCACACCAGAAACAACGGAAGTGCAGCAAAACTTCCATAAA
This sequence comes from Bacteroidales bacterium, assembly GCA_012031335.1. The sequence goes on from JAAUTT010000246.1 coordinate 4,493, forward strand.
TTGCTCCGTAACTGGATACACCAATCTGAAAATGTATATAACCCCATTGAGTAATCTGAAAAATACTTCCGGCAATTACACCTGCTATAATCCCCGATTTTACATTCACTTTTGTATTTGGCATAATTATGTACATAAGCGAAAATAAAACCCAAATCAGCAAATAAGGAACAAATTTTAAAAGAATATAAATTATCGGACTTATATACCCTAACAATTCAACTCTTTCTTCCATTGTTTCGAGTTGCGTTGAAATAAATACATTTGCACTACTGGCCAAAACAACCAAAACGGGAGAAATAATCATCATTGAAATGTAGTCCGAAAATTTTCTAACAAATATTCTGGCTTTTTTAATCTGCCAGATATCATTGAAAGCACTTTCGATATTGCCAAAAAACTTTCATAACCGACCAGAATAAAATGGCAATCCCAACACCAGCAATGAGTCCACCTTGTGTCTTTTCCAGAAAGGAATTGGCAAAGGTTAGTAACCACTTTAATACATCCTGGTGACCTTCCAGGTTCTTTGCAAGCTCTTCCTCGAGATATTTTTCATAACCGAAGCCTTTTGCAATTCCAAAGCCCATTGCCAACACAGGCACAACAGAAAGCATAGAGTAAAATGTAAGAGCCGACGCTCTATAATGAAGTTTATCTTCAATAAACCGTCTTATGGAAAGAACTAACACCCTTAAAGTTCGATATGCAATAGATTTGAGGGTGGAAGATCGCTCAACCGGACACTCCAAAGGTCCCTGATGATAAAATTTATAATGGAAGTAATTTTTCTGACCATATCAAAGCTTTCTACAAAATTAGTTTTTGTAGATAAACAGCAAAGGAAATGAGGCTATATTTGTGTCATCATTCAAGTGTTTATGGAAATAAAAATATTACACCTTCTTGAAGGGGCAAGGTCAGCTCGTGGTCTTACAGTTATAATTGACGTCTTCAGAGCGTTTTCTCTTGCTTGTTATATGGCAGATAAAGATGTTGCATCAATAATTCCTGTTGCTGATATTCAAATGGCATACCAGCTAAAACACAAAATACCAGGCTCTTTACTTATTGGAGAGCGTCATGAGAAAATTCCTGAAGGATTTGATTTTGGTAATTCACCAGCCCATATTCTAAATGCAGATTTGAAGGGAAAAATTGTGATACATACTACCAGTGCAGGAACGCAGGGACTTGTAAATGCAACCGGCGCTAGTGAAAGGTTAACCGGCAGTTTTGTTAATGCACCTGCAATTGTAAATTACATAAAATCCAAAAATCCAAAAGAAGTATCGTTGGTTTGTATGGGATACTCAATGAAACACCCGACAGAAGAGGATACTTTTTGTGCTGAATATATAAAAGAATGTTTGGAGGGGAAAAAACCAGATTCGGAATATATGATTGAAACTATTAAAAACACAAGCGCCCGAAGGTTATTCGATCCTGCCAATCAGGAGTTTTCACCATCGGACGACTTTTATCTTTGTACCTCAATAGGTAAATTCGACTTTGTACTTATCGTTGAAGAATCAAACGGAACATTAAGACTTAAAAAAACTGATAGTAAAGATTTTCTCAAATAGATTTTCTTTTAAGCGTGATATACAAATTCTTGTTTTTGTGACTTAATATACTTTTCGGTCCATAAAGTATTTCCATTACTGTCTTTATAACTAATCATATAAACATCGTCAAGAAGTTTTGAAAGATCCATTTGTGTTAAATCTTTACAGATGTGTACTTTCATTCCTTCTAAATTAAAAACTTCGGCTCTGATTTGATTCGTCTTCATAATAGTAGGTTTTATAATTTTGATAAATACTTTATTCTGTTAATAAAATGTTCATTGTTTTTACAGAAATAAAAATATATTAAAAAACCCTGATATTATTTGGCATATAATGATATATTTTGAACTCACAGGTGATTCATCTCAATAAATAGCTATTGTATAATTCAAAAATATTTTGTTATTTTTATTATCTAATTAACAAACACATAAAAATCATTGTCATAGTACTGATTACGCTAAACTGTCAAACAACAGCTATACACAAAATTTAATGTTTAGCTAATCTTAAGTATCGTTGTTAGAATTAGACCATTAGACAACTTAATTATTAAATACCTACTGGAATTCTTACGTAATGAAGTTTTATAATCTTGCTAAATTT
>JAAUTT010000247.1 GCA_012031335.1 Bacteroidales bacterium
CGCAAGAGATTCATCATTTATTATAACCTATATAATAAAAAACATTTCGAACGAAGATAAATCGGTGGGTCCATGGGAAGTAACCCGAAGAATTGCCGGTGGCGTAAGTTTTTTTCCCGCGGGTCCCGATAGTGCCATAATGAAAAAAAGTAATCTGCCAGGTGTTACCGTAAAAGATGGGATAGTTTGGTTTGAATACGATGCAAACAAAATTACAGCCGATTCCAAGCTTTTTGCACTCGCAAGCGAAGGCTGGCTTGCCAATGTAAAAGACTCGGTATTATTTCTGAAAACATTTTCGGATATCCCCGATTCGCAATTAGCTCCTGGTCAGGGCGAAATAGAAATATACGCCAATAAGGAAAAGCAGTATATCGAACTCGAAAACCACGGCGAATACATGTCGCTTTTCCCCGGAGATTCCATAACATATAAAATGAAATGGACCATCAAAACTATACCTGCCAATATCGACAAGTCTCCGGGAAGTCAACAGCTGGTCGAGTGGGTGCGTAAAGTGGCCTTTAAAAATAAATTTAACCTCAAGAATGCGCTCCTAAATTCCGAAGATTAATTCAATCCATTTTTGGCTACCAGGGAAACGGTTGCAATATCTTTGTTTGGAAAAAAACTGAATGCTTAAACAAGCTAAATATCTGCTCATAATATTTACGCTAATACTGAGTTATATTCAGCTTAGCGGACAAACTTTCCCTTTAAAAATCAGCGAAAACGGGAAATATCTGATAACAAAAAAAGGGCCCCTTCTTTTTGAATGCAACAACCTACCATTTACAATCCGAAACGCACGAAAAAATAACCTTTCACTAAACCGATTCGGAAATTATGGTTTTAATGCCATTGTTCCGGATGTTCATTTTCCGGAACCGAACAATAACAAGGATTAACCAAAAAAAACAAAGCTTTTAACAAACAAATACGCCAGTTAAAGAGGTTAACACGCGAAGCAGCCATCATGCATATGGCAGTTTTGATCCCCATACCTCCTGATACAAATTCAGTAACTGACACTGTCATTTTAGCCGCTTATCCTTATTACTATAACCAACTAAAACAGCAGCTTAAGCAATTTAAAAATATTATCTGGATTTATCCTGCCGATATTCATAGAGACACAGTGGCAAATAATCCCAAACAGCTAAACTTCAAAATTGTACCAGATAAAACAACTAACAGCAGTGGTGATAATTTAATAACTATCCACGATAATGATATTCCGGCTAAAAACCATTCCCAACCGGCATTTTTTTATCTCAGTACACCTCAAACTATAACTGACAGTGTAAAGTATGAAATAAGAAAAAAGGCATATACTAAATTTTTAAATGGGGCAGCAGGGTTTATACTTGTTCAGCCCGTGCATCGCTCAGTTAGCCACTCGGGCTATAATCTTTACAACCCTGTATCCGTTTATTTAAAGCAATTGAAAACCATTTTCGACACACTTTCCTGGCAGAATCTGCAATCGGGAAATATCAACATTACTGACACCCGAAAAAACCCGGTTGCCTGTTACCGCCATGAAACCGGATTCCTCCTTAACTGTAATATACCTGCCTTCATTTACAAGCTTTACAATTGATTTATCCGGTTTCAGATCACCCTTAAGAACAACCTGGATAAATCCGGTATCAGGAAAATCGTACAAGGGAAAGGCATTTCCGGCGAATTATCCTCAAATATTTTTTCCACCGGTTACTGAAGAAAATAAAGACTGGCTTCTGATTATTCAAATGAAACCCTAACCTTATAGTAACATCCCTTTTAAATTATATTGCTCAATTTTGTATACATTTGATATAAAATTTTCAGTTATCAATGAAAGTCACCCTGGACAAATCCCTTGTCAAACAACTTTGTGTGTTTCAAAAGAATGAAATAACCGAATCGGTAATTTATACAAAACTCGCAAAAGCCGAAAAAAAACGCCCATAACGCATCTATCCTTGCAAGAATAGCAGTGGAAGAAAACAGTCATTATGAGTTTCTGAAAATCTATACACAAAAACACTTTGAGCCCAATTGGATTAAGGTTTTCTATTTCTTTATCATATCGCGGGTATTAGGCCTGACCTTTGGGATCAAGCTTCTCGAAAAAGGTGAAGCACATGCTCAAAAAAGCTATAGCGATTATTTAACCTATGTTCCAGGTTTAAAAAACATAATTGAAGATGAAGATAAGCATGAACAGGAGCTTATAGCTATGATTGAAGAAGAAAGGCTTAATTATGTCGGATCAATTGTTCTGGGCCTGAACGATGCACTGGTGGAACTTACCGGCGCCCTGGCAGGATTCACACTGGCTTTAAGCAATACAAGAGTTATAGCATTAGCCGGACTTATAACAGGGATAGCCGCTTCCTTTTCCATGGCTGCATCCGGCTATCTTTCGAAAAATCGGAAAACGACCCCACAGCCTTAAAATCTGCTTTTTATACAGGAATTGCTTATATATTAACTGTGGCTCTTTTGATTTTCCCTTATATGATTATTGACAACATATTTATTTGCCTTGCCTTAACTCTTAGCATAGCTATACTAATCATTTTATTTTTTAATTATTACATCTCAATTGCCAAGGATTTGCCGTTTAAAAAGAGGTTTCTCGAAATGGCTGCTATCAGTTTAGGTGTATCGGCTATAACTTTTGGTATAGGGTTTCTGTTGAGAAAATTTGCAGGAATTGACATTTAACAGAAGTGATATCATACTTTTTCATGAATTTTTTATCAATAAAAAGGGGTTAATTTTAATTTTTTTATTTTTTGCTTATATTTGCAGTATAATTTTCGATATGATAAACAAAAAATTGGTTATTGCAATTGACGGTTTTTCTTCCTGTGGTAAAAGTACTTTTGCTAAAGCAATAGCCCGAAAACTAGGATATATCTTTATTGATTCAGGTGCTATGTATCGCGCCGTAACACTTTTCTCTCTCCGGAATAATTTCTTTATAGGCGACATTCCCGATTCAACCAAACTAATTGCTTCCCTCGAAAATCTAAAAATAAATTTCAGTTTCAATTCGCTGTTATCCCTAAACGAGACCTGGTTAAACGGCGAAAATGTTGAAAAAGAAATTCGTGGCATAGAAGTTTCCAACCATGTAAGTGCTGTAAGTCAGGTAAAAGAGGTACGTCAAAAGCTTGTGGCATTGCAGCAGGAAATGGGCAAAACAGGTGGAATTGTAATGGATGGACGCGATATAGGAACAGTGGTGTTTCCCGATGCCGATATCAAACTTTTCATGACCGCCAGTCCTGATGTAAGGGCACAGCGCCGATACCTTGAACTTAAAGAAAAAGGTACCGAAGTTCCGCTATCAGAAATTAAAGAAAATATAGAGAAAAGGGACTTCCTGGATCAAAACAGGGATGAAAGTCCATTACGAAAAGCCGATGATGCCATATTACTCGACAACAGCAACATGACACCAGATCAGCAGATGGAATGGTTTATGGACATATTTAAAAGAATCGGATAATGATTATTGATATAGAACCTCATTCGGGTTTTTGTGCAGGTGTGAAACGTGTTGTAAATCTCGCCGAAGATGAACTGAACGAAGGTAAAAAGCTTCAATGCCTGGGAGAGATAGTCCATAACACAGCCGAAGTGGAACGTTTAACGCATTCGGGCATGAACACCATAGGCCAGGAAGAAATTGGCAACATTTCGGACTCTGATATTCTGATCCGTGCCCATGGGGAGCCGCCATCTACTTACAAAAAGCTTATGGGAGGCAACAACAGAATAATCGACGGAACTTGCCCTGTTGTTCTTCATGTTCAGAAAAAAGTTAAAGATGCATATAACAAAGCCATTCAGGAAAACGGGAAAGTTATTATTTATGGTAAGGCTACTCACCCTGAAGTTATTGGATTGCTGGGGCAGATAAACAACGATGGTCTGGCGGTAACCAGCCTGGAAGAACTTGCATCAACCGATTTCTCCAAACCTGTTTACCTGTTTTCGCAAACAACTATGCCAGCGGAGGGATACAAAGAGCTGGGAGTGTATATACGTAAACGCATGAATGCATTTTTTGCCCCCAGAGAAGAGCCTTTGCATATTTTCGATACTATTTGCCGGCAGGTCTCCAATCGGGTACCTCAACTGAGGGAATTTGCCGGTAAATACGATGTTATCATTTTTGTTGGTGGGGCAAAAAAGCTCCAATGGTAAGGTATTATTCCAGGCATGTCTCCAACAGAATAAAAAAAGCTATTTTGTCTCGGAACCCGAAATGTTAAAGACAGATTGGTTTACCAATGCCAAATCAACAGGAATTTGCGGGGCAACATCTACCCCGGTTTGGCAAATGGAGAATATCAGAAATGAAATAATTCATCTTCTGGCTGAAAAAAAAGGCCCGAATGAACTTACAAAACACATTTTATCATTAAATTAGAATAAGTTAGTATTTAATATTTAAGTCTTATGGGTAAAATAAAGCGAGTTGCTGTCCTGACTTCGGGTGGAGATGCTCCGGGTATGAATGCTGCTCTCCGTGCCGTGACCCGTGCAGCCATTTATAATGGTATGGAAGTTTTTGGAGTCATGCGGGGTTACGAAGGGATGATTCAGGGAGAGATAAAGAAACTGGATTCACGCGATGTTAGTGGAATCATCCAAAAGGAGGTACAATACTGAAAACTGCGCGGTCGGCACGTTTCCGCACACCGGAAGGACGGAAGGAGGCATACGAGCATCTGAGCCGCAACGAAATTGATGCTGTTGTTGTTATTGGAGGAGACGGTTCCTTTACCGGAGCCAGTATCATGTCGCAGGAATTCAATATCCCCTGCATAGGGATTCCCGGCACAATCGATAACGACTTGTTTGGCACCGATTACACCATTGGTTACGATACAGCGCTTAACACAGTTGTGGATGCCGTAGACAAAATCCGCGATACTGCCAGCTCACATAACCGTATATTTTTTGTGGAAGTAATGGGACGTGAAGCAGGTTTTGTGGCCCTCGAAAGTGGAATTGCCTGTGGTGCAGAAGTGATTATGATCCCCGAAGTAAAGGATCAGTTAAAGGAACTCCGTGAATTCCTCTCAGAACGTGCAAAACTAAATAAATCAAGTATTATTATGGTTGCCGAAGGTGATGATGAGGGTGGCGCTATTGAGCTTTCACAGAAAGTTCAGCCAGAATTTCCTCAGTTCGACATCCGCGTAACCATACTGGGACACATCCAAAGAGGAGGATCGCCTACCTGTTACGACCGTGTTTCGGCAAGCCGCATGGGAGTTGCCGCCATCGAAGCACTGCTCGACGATCAGAAAAGCATTATGATAGGTCTTGTAAACGGACAAATATCGCATGTTCCTCTTAACAAAACCGTAAAGGCTCATAAGCACGTGCGTAAGGATTATCTCGACGCTGCCCATATTTTAGCAATATAACCCGGCTGTTTAGGCTGCAATATTTTACATCAAACCTAATAACAAACCATTGGTAATGTTTTGTTATTAGTTTGATGGGTTTATTTTTGATCTCTTTCCTGCAGTTCAAAATGCTGTAGTCTAAACTCAAGCAAAAATGTTTGCCGAACTTATTTTTCCCTTTGCTCTTCCTCAGGTTTTTACCTATGCGGTTCCGGACGAATTCCAGGCGGAACTGAAACCTGGCATGAGAGTAGCGGTGCAGTTTGGTGCCCGGCGCATGTATTCGGCTTTGGTACTTAATATCCATTTTAATCCGCCTTCTGATTACGAAACAAAACCCATACTTGCAGTCCTCGACAGTTATCCTGTAGTTACACCGGAACAGTTCGACTTTTGGAAATGGCTCTCCACCTACTATTTATGCACACTCGGCGAAGTAATGAAAGCCGCCTTACCGGCAGGTCTTAAACTCGAAAGTGAAACAAGGCTCTTAATAAATCCTGATTTTGAAAAGTATGAAACGATATCAGAGAAAGAATCTGCTGTTCTTACAGTGCTGGAAGAAAAAAACTCTCTCACAATCAGCGAAATTGCCAAAGTGTACAACAAACGTGATTTGCTGGGTATTATTAAATCGCTTATTGATAAAGAAGCTGTTTTTGCCGAAGAGCATCTCCGGGAAGGCTATAAGCCTAAACTTATTACCCATGTAAGGCTTAATACCGAGTTTCTATCGGATGAAAAAATGAATGCCGTGCTTGACTCGTTGAAACGGGCTCCCAAACAACTGCTTCTTTTGCAATTCTTTTTGCAGCTAAATGCTTTCGAAGAAGCGAAAAATTCGGAATTTGAAAAAAGAGAACTCATTAAATCTTCGGGATCTACAGCCGATGCGCTTCAAGCGCTTGTTAAAAAAGGAATTTTTGGACTTACGGTGCGGGAAATCTCCCCTAAATCAGTATCGGAATTTACTCCTGATGATTTAAAACCATTAAATGAACCTCAACAAAAAGCAAAGGAAGAAATTAAACAATATATTGATAAAAAAGGCATTGTTCTTTTACATGGAGTCACCTCAAGTGGTAAAACTGAAATCTATTTTCATCTCATTGCCGAAGAAATAGCCAAAAACAATCAGGTTCTTTATCTTTTACCCGAAATTGCACTCACAGCTCAAATGATCAACCGGCTCACCGAAACCTTTGGCAACTGCGTGGGCATTTATCATTCGAAATACTCCGACACCGA
>JAAUTT010000248.1 GCA_012031335.1 Bacteroidales bacterium
ACCGGTAATCATGAGTTGCTTTTCACTTTTAGTGCTCCCGGGGGCTGCCATGACCATGCTGGCCGATTTGCGCGAAAAGAAGACTGAATCGGCTGGCGAACCTTCTATTCTGGCAACAAGCTTGTCGTACCGGCCGTTTTCGACCGATTTCCATGGGAGGTACACCTGTTTGTCGCCGATGGTTTTGGTTTCGTACCACCTACCTTCCGGATTGGCAGGGACACTGTCGAACCCATAGGATTGACCAGGGTGGGATGCAAATTCAACATGATATTTACTGCTCTCTGTGGTGTTCAGGCGGTCGGCTTTGGGGGCCTCTCCTCCGGGACTGGAAGAAGTGTAAACTGTTTTTGTGGCTCCATCAACCACATACTGGTGTCCTGAGGGGGCAGTAACGGCAATAATCCTGGCGCTGTCGATGCGCTCAGTTATCTTTTCACCGTCGCTGGTTCTGACTGTAACTTCATTGTTGGCAATGGTTATCGAGGTTATCGAATCTCCGGCGTTGATTTTAACTACATCCATTCCTGCAAAGTCATTGGTCTCGGGTTTGGTGTCGGACTGGATTGAATTCACAACATCAGTTGCATTGATCATCGCACTGTTGTTCACATCGTAAATGGTGCGTATACTTCCTCCAATAAGCTGAAAATCGCTGTTGACCTGAACATTCTCCAGAACTGCGTCAAGCTTTATAAAATTGAACAACGGCACCAGCACGTACCCCTTTCCGTTGAAAACGCCATTGACACCCTGCACATGGTAAACCTCCACTTCAAAATCGCCTGCCTTGATAAAATTTCCTTTTTGCAGGTGGGGAATGGGCGTTTGGTTTTCTATCCGGGGAATATTGCCCTTGGCGCCACACTGGAAATTGAGGTCGAGGTTGGTTCGCAGTGTAACCCGGTTGGATGCCGGACTTTCCTGTGAATTACATTTGCCTGAAACTTCAACGATATAGGCCGTATTGGGCCGCAGATTTTCCAGCTTATGGCTCAGAAAAGATGTCTTGGCCGTGTACCAGGGTGCATCCTGTGGTTGTTCGGGACGGTACCGGATGCTGAAGTCCTTTTGCAACTGGGGTGTTTCCCATTCCACATTCAAATGGGTGGTTCCTGCTTTCCCGGCTTTCAATACCGGGGCATCGCAGGCTGTTCCGTATTTGAACCAGCGCACCTCCGAGTAGCCATTTTCCTTAAAAGCCGCAATACTTTGGGGATCCATGGCACGAACCCTCCAGGCATATTTCCGGCCTGGGATAAGCTGCGGGTGCATGTAGGTATAATGGAAACTTGTTTGTCGTGTTCTTTCGCTGAAGACTGGCTGCGATGACCGCACTACCGCATAAGGATCGAGGTTTTCGGGATAGATCTCCCAGATATCGAGCTGGTATTCGGGCTGGAATCCCGGACTCGTAAACGGCGAGTGCCGGAACGACCAGTTAAATACAATGTTCTGCTGTCCGGTGATGTCGATTTGTCTGGCCGGTTGCGGGGTATTGAGCACCGGTGGTTCGTTTACAAACAGGTAAAGAAAGGCAGGAATGGCCGACGAGATCACAAAGCTGCGCTGATAGTCGAGCACTTCGAAGCTTATCTGGTAAATGCCATCGGGGAGCAGACCAGTACGTAGGTATTGCGACTTGCTGAAACCGCTGAAGTCGAGATGCTCGGGACGGAAATAGGTGGCCAGGTCGACTGCCGAAAGCACCATGGTTTCGCCGCCATGGATATAGATGGGTTGTGAAACAAGCGTGGATGATGTTGAAATATGTGTGTTGGCGCTTTTCATCACCATCCGGAGTTTTACAGGATGGTTGGTGAGCGTGACATCATTCACAACAATCTGCAGCGATATTTTGGAGGCTGCCTGGTCGGCAAAGCCTTCGAGCGAGGTGGGGTAAGGTGGCATCACCGAGGTTACCGTGGAAACAGGATATATCTGTGCAAATGCAAGATTTTGGCTTATAACAAACAGCGTCATAAGCATAACTCCCAAAAGTTTTTGCCGGTACTTTTTTCCTGACATGGCATGTAATTTCTTTAATACGCTTCATAATTCAGGGTATAATCTGTTTTATGGCTCCTTAATCCATTCCTTCACTGCCATTAAGGTTTTGCTGTAATCGTCCGAAACAAGTTCCCTATTCTCTATTTTAGCCGGAAAGTCGTGGATATAGGGTGCCACCATTTCGATGATCCGGTAGGCACAGATAATCGGTTCTTCCTTGTCGGGGTTGGACGATAAGCAGTTTTTTTCTTCGCTCTGGATGGTCTGCAGTAAAAAGTCGAAAGCAGCACGTTGGCGGGTATATGTGAGGAGTGGAAATATTTCGTAAACTATATTGTCGTTCACGTGGAGGATAGCCAGTTTCCCTTTCAAAAAACTGACAGCAGTTGAGTCTCCCATCCGTGCCAGGGCTAAATTTAGGCTCATTTTTACCCTTGGACTGTATTGCTTTTCGTTCAGCATCAGCCGGTAGTTGTAGATCAGGTCGGTGATGTGGAGGTAACCTGTCAGCAAAATCAGCTTATCGTGCTGAAAAGTGCCTGTTTTGCTTTCTGGGCAATCACATACCTATCCTCCGGGGTGAAATCGGATGGTTTGAAATCCTGCAACAGATCGATGGATTGGGCCACCGAACTGGCATCCTTATCGTCCAGTCCTTTCAGAATGGCTGTGATTGCTTTCTTCCGTGTTTTCTCACTATCGCTGCGCAAACCGGCCTGAGATATCTGGTATCTGGCAACTGACCGGATTTCTGGCAGACTGTCTTCCACATAAGGTATAAATGCTTCCACGATCTGTTCCGGCGGGCTCTGGTTGAGCTTCCGCTGCAAAGCCGCATCGGTTATATGATTTTTATACTTTTCAAGGTACCGGGTTGCCAATGTTTCAGCATCCTGCGCATGGACAGAGATACCTGGCAGCAAAACCGTACAGATAAAAAGCCCTGTGGTAAGGTATTTTCTTCCCGCTGCAATAATCATTGCTGTAAAAGTTTGGTTGCGGTTCATTTCTCGTTGTTTTCTTGTTTCTTTTTCATTTCCCAGCCGAAGCTGTAACGATAGGTAAGGGTCAGCGTCGATTCGCGGCGCCTGCCCGTGCGGTTATTATTGCGCCATGCATTTACAAAGCTCAGGTCGAGATTGTGCTTTTGCTTAATGGCATAACCCGACGATATCCTGAATAATGTATTGTCTCCCTGTTTCGCCCTGTTCAGTCGCGAGGTATTGTACGAAAGCATGACCGTTACATTGAGTTTATGGTTCAGGAATCCTTTCCGCAGACTCAGGCTTGGCCCTATCATTTCCGTTTTCATGGAATCCATTTGGCTTTGACTGTAGTTAAACATCAGTCCGGGCGAGAGATCCAGTTTGGAAAATTTTGTATTGTATCCTGCTACTCCGGTGTAAAATGCCGATCCGGCCTGACCGGGATTATCGGTCTGGTTCTGACTGGCTTTTTGGTAGTTGAGCGAAGCATTCACACTGTGACTTATCTTTTCCTTATTCCCGAAATTGTATGTTCCCGACAGGCCTATATTCTCGGATATCTGCGTAAAGTCGAGTGTATCGAGGTGGCCGTAAGGACTCGTATTGTTGATGTTCTCGAAATTGCTTTTTACATGTGTGTAGTTGTTGAAGTTGGAATAGAACAGGGAGAGGTTTAGCTTTTCGGAAGGGGTAAAGCCAATGTTCATGTTGCCAACAGTGCGTTTGGTATCCTGGGCTTTGTTGCCTTTGAGGTTATCGCGCTGAAGTCCGTAGTTCAAAGCCAGTGTTACTTTGTTATTGAGTATTCCGCCTGCATAGTTGATCGTATAGTTTACAAAATCGTTGCTGTTGTAATAGGCGCCTAGGGTGCGATAGCCGGGGTCGATTCTTTCCAGTCCAACACCCAGCGATCCCAGTTTGGAATTGTAATTAATCTGCCCTTTAAAGGCATGATACTGCCGTGTGGAGGCTTTTCGCCGGAAACCGGGCAGAAAAGTATAATCCTCTTTAATCCGCGGGGAAAACATATTTTCGGTAAGGGTGCTGAGGGCATAGTCGGCAGAAATGTTAAAATCGCGCAGAAATGTAAAATTGGTTGTAAACCCCAGCGAGAGGTTTTCGGAGGGAAATACATTCGCGACGCTGTCTTCCATGGGCAGGGGATTATTCTCGTCTGAAGCATAAAAAACAGATGTTCCGATACTTCCAGCCGGCAGGGTGTATTCGGCCTGTATACCGGTTCCAAAGCGTTTATAGGCCGGCTCTCCCAGTCCTGATGTATCGGGAAGAATTCTTTTTTGAAGCCTCCCGGCCATGGCACTGATCTTGAATTTCCCGGGCGGGGTAAGTTCTATTCCTCCTCCGGTAAACTGATGTCCGTTTAGCGTATAGGGCGAAAAACTCATGGATACCGTTCCGATATGTGTCTTGATCCATTTATAGGTTGGGTGAAGCGAAAATTGATTAAAGGGTTGCTGATAGCTCCACTGCCGGTTGGAATAGATAGCCGAAAGTGGAACTGACCAGCCATAAACCGAAAGGTTCAGGTTGGCCATGAGGGTATAGGCATATGGATCGCGTAACGAAAGGGTGTCGTTGCTGCCGAAAAGGACCTGGTTAAACGACATCCCGCCACTGATATTCACCGCTGGCGTTTTGCCAATGGAAGCGATATCCTGGGCCGACAACTTACCGGGGTCGATACATGTCCATACGAGTATGAACAGCATGGATAGCGCAACATATATTCGAAGACTTTTAAAGATTCTCGGAATGTACCCCTTTATCATTGTATAATCAGAGTTTTTTCTCATCGGATGATCACTTTGAGGTTGCGCATTTCATCTTTTACCTGGAGATTGAGCAAATATATGCCGGGCTTAACATGGGTCATATTGAAGGATTCCAGATAAGCGTGGTTTCCTTTCAACAGCCTGATGGCTTCTGTTTTCCTGTACCGAAAGAAACCAGCCGCAGGGTGATATCCGAATCTTCCGACAGGTTCACTTCTGCCTGAAATTCTCCTTCGGTAGGATTTGGGTAGATTTTAAACAGGCGGATAATACTTTCCTTAAACAATTGGTTTTCGTTCTCCTTAGTTACAGGGGGCAATACCATCAATGTCTTGGATATGATATCCTGGCAGCCATTCAGATAAGAAATCAATGTTAACTCAACTTTTCCGGTATCAGTGGGTACCAGGTTTTTGTAATATCTTTCACTTGCTATTTCTTTTAAACCCTGGGTCCAGGTCACCGAAATGGAATCGGGTAAGGGATCGGACGACTCAAAAATGATGAGGGTATCGTTAAGGTTTATTGCCGAAGCCATCAGAAATTGGGCCTTTAAACTGCTCTCCGACTGATAAACGGCTATGCTGTCGGTTCCTATGCATCCCCGGTAGTCCTCCAGTTCCACTGCATACCGGCCTGGAGAATTAACCCAAAAGATGCTATCGGTCGAAAGCTTTTTACCGTCTTTTGCCAGGTATATCTGAAATAACTGCCCGGTACAAGTGGATAGGTGTTGTCCTTGCAGATGGTGAGCCTGGTGGGTATACTTCCTTCAATTTTTTCCTGGTAGGGAAGTGTATACGAGAATTGCTTTCTGCACCCGTTTTTATCTGTTACCTCAACCGTATACCTGCCTGTATCGAGATTCGATATGGTATTTCGCGATCGTCCAGTATTCCATAGGTATTCATAGCCGGGAGTTCCTCCTCCTGCCGATACACGGAGCATTCCATCGGGTACGCCATAACAGAGTGGAGCCGATAACCTGTCTGTATTAAGCCATATGCTGTCTGGTGTGGGTATGCTAAAGTTACGGAACACTTTACATCCTTCGCTGTCAATAATTTTCACAAGGTAGTCACCTGCGGGTAAGCCGGCAACCTCACTGCCTTTTTTGTCTCCGGGCCAGGTAATGGTATAGGGCGGAAACCCTTTTTTAACGCTTACCTGTGCTCTTCCATCCGATCCTTGCCAGCATGCAACCGGATGGGTAACTACCGTGTCTATCTCCAGATCGGTAACATCGCTCACATAAAAAGTAAACTCACGGGGGCATCCATGGGCATCGGTAATCCTTACGATATATTGTCCCGAATATAAACTGTCTATCTGGTCCGATCCGGTATAGGCCTTTCCTTCACTGTCGCTCCAGGAATACTGGTATCCGGGAAAGCCTCCGTTTACCTTAATTTCAATTTTGCCTTCGCGAACCTGGCATTGGGTATGGGTAACAGTTGTATCGGTTACGGTAACCTGCGATGGCTCGCTTACAACAGCAGAAACTTCAGCGGAACAATGGAGGCTGTCGCGAATAAAGATGGTATATGTCCCCTTGCTCAGTCCTCCCAGCTCTGTTCCCGGAACCCAGCTTGTCTGGTCGCCCGAAACTTCATACTTGCTGTTTCCTCCTGATATTTGAAGGTGTATTTCGCCATCCTGGGAACCATTGCAGGTTGCATCGCTAATTTTTCCGACAGATGCCGATAACGGCGCTGGCTCAGTCATATCCAGCGATATTTCGGAAATCACTCCGGCTGTATCTTTAACATAGTAGGTGTAATGGCCTATTGGAAGGGCATCGAATACTCCGGCAGGATTATTTATCGCTGTTATCTCCGAACCGTAAAGATAGGTGTTTCCCCATCCACCCGATC
>JAAUTT010000249.1 GCA_012031335.1 Bacteroidales bacterium
AACTTTTTATCTATTTTCGTGATGAAAATGTTCTGCATTATTGTTGCCGATTTTCTCTGCATTTTTAATTGCCAAAAACTCTGCAGATTTACTTACCGATTACATTTACAACTGCTATGAATATGTTAATAGGTTTACACCAATTACATTGTGGTATTTTACCTCACCTCATTACATTTATTTAGACTAACTAAACACGTTGACCATTTCAGAGCGGGGAATGCTGAAAAAAAATCCAATCCCCCACAGGGGGTTAGGGGGAACAATGCTCCCCCGATAGGGGGTTGGGGGGAGTAAAATCGTCGAAGACACCTATTTTAACCCCCTTGAGGGGGATGGGGGTGTTATAGTGCATCGCAGATTCCTTATTAATAATCAATTTATCTTAAATTAATATTAAATAGTGAGTAATAAGGTCACCCATTAAAATTGTAATAAGTTAGAAATGAATTTATACACTTTTTGGCTGGGTGAGATATTGCATCACCCTTACCCCTTAAGGTGAGCGATTACATCACCTTTGTATCGCGCTAAGTGAGAAATTACATCACCCTTGAACATGACAAGGTGAGCGATTGGATCACCCTTGAACTATTTATGGTGAGCAATTACATCACCTTTTGATATGCAAAGTGAGCGATTAGGTCACCCTATAGAAGCGGTTTTTTAACCTTAAGTGAGCGATTGGGTCACCCTTGAACTCAAAATATCCTTTTTTCACATCAATACATTCCGGTAAAATGAGGTGAGCGATTACATCACCTTTGGTACTTATCAATTTCAGCATGGTGAGTAAATACATCACCCTTGAACTTTATTGAAGCTCATTTAATGAATTGACTGAAGGCAACTTCCTAATAAAGCTGTCCTTCATGTTATCAATGAATTGGGATATTTTACCGTGCGTCCTGAAATGAGCCGTTTCGTATGCATGCTGTTTCTCCTTTACGTTCTGGGAAGAATCTCTAAGCCAACTCATGAAAAGGACGTCCCGATTATCTGAGTGATAGTCACCGCCTTTGCAAATCCGAAATGCCTCTAAAAGCTCATGGGACAGCCTGTTTTTAAATACAGATTTTTTCTCATCCGCCAAGTCAACCGCTTTAAGATCTTCAAATTTAAGGATGGGAATATAGTTCCATCTTTGTTTATCGCTTTTGACCCAAGTTACTTCAAATTTTAACTCGGATCTTTTGTTTATCTCTGTAAAACACTTAACCAAATCCCGTTTCCTATATTTGCTGTCATAGGGTTCTCCGTTCTCCTTAATTGATTTGATATTGGCTATTTTGCATAAAAGCTCAAAGTTAGGGGTTTCTTCCCTGGTTGTTCTATTGGTACCCTTAAGAGCTAAAGTATTTTTTAAATTGGATAAATAAAGGTACAAGTCATCCAGGGAGCTTTTCCTTAACTGTATGAGGGATTCTTTTGCCCCTTTAAGATAGTAATGTGATAAATTCTCGATAAACAGATTATTCAAAGTATACTGATAGACTACCTTATTACCCTGGTTGCCTTGCAATTTCCTTGAACTCCTGTTTTCCTTCGTGATCTTGCTTATTGTCTTTGTATTTAGTTGCTGGATTATAAGATAACTATTGGACTGCTTGTTATATGTAATCTCATTATTTTGATAATCGACAGTACGGGCTCCTCTTGCAAAGATTATAGGCTTGGTATGTAAAATATACAGTGCGTTTTCAACTATTGAATCATACACCTTGAAGCTGATGTCCTCTTCCTGCTGAAAGTACAACCTTTCAATTTCTTCGGTGGTTTTCCCTTTAAACTGTTCGGGCTCTGGATGCCTTTTTTTAAGGTAATCAGGACTGTATCCAAATTTAGAGGCAAAATCGATCACGTCAAAAGTGCCAAAATTGAACAAGTTGTTCTGGTAGGAATGGCAAAAATAATATATGAGGTTTTTGATAAGCCCACCATCGCTATTGACAATATTGTTATCCGAATGGTATTTACTGATGTAGTCAATATTGTGGGCAATATTCTTGTCAATCCTGAATATGTCTAATGGGGCAGTGGTGTCCATATTTAAAGATTTTGAGCTACTTCTGGATATTTATCTTTTAACATAGAAATCGCCTCTTCCAGGGCTTCTTTTTGTGTAAATTCGGTATCCCCTCCCATCCTACGATACCGGACATATTTTTTTATAAACTTGAAATCATCCTCTGCGATATTTAAGGTCTTTACCAAATATGTCTTTTCCGTTATAACGGTACTTTTTTGTTCTTTTCTGGAAGTATCGGTTATTAAGTTACTCAATCCTCCACCCATATTTTCAACCTTGCCCAGATTTCCAAAACTTTTTTTTTGCCATTTATTTTCGTTTTAAAAGTTCGGTAATAAGCTTTTTATAATCTTTTGCACCATTGCAATTTTTATCATATTGAAAGATATCCATCCCGTTAGCCTGACTTTCAACAATTGCGACATTCTCCCTGATTTCAGTTTCCATAAGCAAATCTCCTAGATGTTTTTTTATCTCATCCCGGATAGCTGATGTTATGGATCTTCTTTCCTTAACTTTTGTAAGAAACACACCCTTAACAGTGATATGAGGGTTAATTGCAACCTTTACATCCTGAATTACCTTAAAGATGCTGTCCAAACCCTGAAAAGCATAAAATTCCGCCTCCAGAGGTATTATTACTTCATTAGCAGCAACCATCGCATTAATGGTTATAAGCCCCAATGAAGGAGGACAATCTAAAAACAATAGTCATATTGGCCATTCAGCTTTGCCAAAAGATTGTAGAGAATTCTCTCGCGCGCGAGTTTCTTGCTGATTTCAATTTCAGCTCCAGCAAAGTCTATACTGGATGGAACTATAGAAAGGTTTTTTTTGATTTCTATGATAGGAAGATCAACGTTTTCACTAAAGGAATGGTATATGTTTATTTCGGCTTTAAAAATACCGAACCCTTTGGTCAGGTTCGCCTGGGGGTCCAGGTCGATCATTAATACCCGCTGTTTTTTTTCAGCAAGACCGGCTGCTATATTTTGAACAGAAGTAGTTTTGGCCACTCCTCCCTTATGGTTTATTATGGAATATATTTTCATGAAATATAATATTATTAATATTATGATGAAATATAAGTAATATAATATTACTTACTTAATTTTCAACTGATTAATTTTTTTGGCCAGTGCTAACATTTCATCGGGATGCATACTCCGCTCTTTGAGTTTTCGATTAAAAGTTGACCTGGCCATTCCCATTGATTCAAAGTATTGTTTCTTTTCAATCCGGGCTTCTTCGAAAAATTTTTCTATTTTTTCGTGAAGATCGCTGTAGTCCTGGATAATTCTCTCGTCAATAATCATGGAATATTTTTTTATTTCAAAAGTAAAATAAATGCATCCTGTAAACTAAAAAAGTTTTCACCATATGTTAACATTTTGATTCATTGGAAACAAAAATACCCGGATTCAAAGAATCTGGGTATTAAGTAAATAATATAGTATTATCAATATTATTTTAATTGATAATTAACCATCCTTAAGGTAGAACATAAAAAAACGATTCTGAGAAGTCCCAAAAGATAGAATGCTCAACCGGAAAGAATTGTTTTAGGAATTGGTAATCGGTTTTATCGGTATTCAGGTGCAAAGCTTGCGGGACATCTGGTTTCTTCCCCTTGAAAACTTCAATAAGGTTGATATTATCCGTATCAAATACTTCATTGGTATTGGATTTCAGTATTTTCATAAACTATTGGTTTGGAGTTCGCAATTCTGTTTCTTGACCCTTACAACCTTTTCTCCTAATGGGAAATCGCCTTTTATTTTTAATGTTTTTGGATAAACTTTAAGCACCACTGAGGGAACTGTCAAAAAGGTATCTCCCTACTTTGATAAAATAATAGACAAAATCATTTTCTTTAAAGGCCATCATATCAAGTACCCTTATTAAACAGTAAATGATTGGTGTTTCTCTTCAATCAATTCCGCAAATTGCCTTTTTTGTTCCTCTGTCCCAGAGGACAAGCCTTTAAAAAGGTCACTGGATAAATGATTGTACAAAAGAACGTTGATAGCATCACAACTCCTATCAAATGCAATCTTCTGATAAGTGTCGTCGGTACTGTCACGGATACTATCAGAAATATCCTTAACGGTTTCAAGCACCTCTCTTAAATACCGTCTTCCGGCTTCAACATAATTAGGGTCGTTCCGTTCCTTGAACCTGGAGCTGACCTCCTTGTTAAAATCTTGAATCAATGCGTTTATCATATTGTTGAATTTTAATCATTTTATATTTGAAGACCCAATATACTTTAAAACTTCTTTCTCTGCCATTTCGCGCGTTTTTATGGCCTCTACCAAACGTTCATGTTCGCTTTGAAGTGTATTGTATTTCTTTTCAATTTCCTGATAATATTTAAGCTTTGAGGGCATTTCGTTGAATAGATAAAACAATGCCCGTTTTATGGCCTTTGTGGTGGATTGCTCCTTGAACTGCTCCTGGGCCAGTTTCAAAAGCTTTTCTTCATCTTGCGAATAGGTACGAAATGTGAATTTATTCAGCGTTTCAGTTGCCATAGGTTTTAATCCAGATAGTTATACAAACAAAGGTATCAAATTTAAGAATTCCGGAACTTCCGGAAAAAGCTTATGGTATCAAAGATTTCCGGATCCGGCGGAACCGATTAGCTGCAGCATGTGCATTTTGGTATCAAAATAAAAAACTGGTTAGCGCGACCTGGTGAAAGTTTGGTATCACTAAATTAATTCCCTGATTGAATAATCCGAGTAGCAAACTTGCTTAGTTTTTGGGGACTCCAATCCAAGGCAAATTTTTGAATAACCTAGATTTTTCAAACCTTCCAACAAAGAGAACGTTGGAAGTGGGTTATTCATATTCCTCCATCCTACCCCATCTTTCCAAACCTCTTTAATACCCAATATCGTATATGAAGGATGCAACCTATTTACAACTGGCAAAACATTAGTATACATGATTATAATATTATATTATTACTATTATATATATTATTAATATTATATGTATTATTCAAAAAAGAGATAGCTGGGACAGCTTTTCATTTTGATCGGCAAAAACAGGTACGGTTTGCCTTGGCAACTCGGTTTCTGCCTTTTTATCTGCTTGTACTAAAAATGATAGACACTCATTAACATTTAAAGGAAAGAGTGCAAATTTACATCGCAAGAAAATCGTCAAAAACTCTCATAAAATCATGACGATAGGCAATATCATTAAATAAGCAGCTAATTTCATTCATGGTCAAATCCCCCACTGTGTTTGGCTGGGGTTCGATCCCCCAGCCAAACCATAGGCCCCTCAATTTTCAGAAGGCAGTAGAATGATCTTATCAATCAGGTAAACTGTAAATTCATCCTCTGTAAAATCTGAAAATTCAATATCCTGAAACTGCAAGATATTTCCGTTCCCGTCGTCCGCAGTCACTTTGAAGCGATCATCTTCAATACGCTTAAGCTTCCATACCTGGAATTCCTCGGCTTTCATTTTTTCCTCTCCCTGGTATGAACAAATTACATCCATAAACCAATAAAGGCCATAATTTTCTGCGGCGTGAAGAACACCATCTGTTAAGAGATAGTTATAAAATAGTTTTGAGTATCTGTAATAAGATTCAGTACCTGTAAATCCTGAAAGGTCGTTGTTTAAATTTTTCATGGTTGTTATGATTATTAATAAATACAAAAGAGAAAGCCCCTTATGTGGGGCTTTCTTCTAAGCTGCTGCTTGTTCTTTTTCTTCCTTCTTCTCTTCCTCTGGCTGTCGTTTTAGATGTTGCATTTCTGCACAATCCAGAATATAATTAGCAGCGGTTTGCGCTTGCATGGATGCACGAACAAAAGCAGTTTTATCATTACGAATTACGCTTAACCAGTTATCAATATATGCAGCACTGTTTTTGAGCTTTACATCAATTCCGCAAAGTGAGCAAACAAAAACGCTGCTCATTTCCGCTGTAAGTTCTTCCCTGGCATAATCAGGAGTACCAAACATATTAAAAAGCTTGCGGTTTAATCTCTCAGGGTGACCTGTCCAGTGTCCAACCTCATGAAAAACGGTATGGTAAAATCCTGTAATATTTTTAAATTGCTTTCTTTGGGGCAATGAAATAAAATCCCTAATGGGACTGTAAAAGGCTTTATCCTGATCCGAAAAATTAATATTCGCGCCGCAACTACTCATAATATCTTCGGCGTTATCAATTGGCCAAAAATTACTTTCTACTTTGTAAGGAACAAAAAAATTAGAATCCAGGCCTTCGCACTGAGACACGTTAAAAACATTGTAGTAAGTAAGGTAAAATTTTGATTTATAACTTGACTTGGTTTCTTCTCCTTCTTCAATCTTGTCCTGATCTTCGTTACCTTTAACAATTGACTGAAACCTCTTCATAAAAACTACCATTGTTGCGCTCTCGCCTTTTTTTGACTCTCCCCCCAAGTTCGTGAACCTGTTTGAATGTTAACCAGCGGTTAACTTCATAATTGTGCTTTGTACACAAGTAAGAAAGCAAAATTTGGTTCGTACCTGAATAAGGCCGTTTTGTGTAATTAGCAAATAAAAAAGTATCATTTTTTCGCAAAAGTAAAGTACCACATTTTATTGGTTTTATAGATTCAAGGAAAGCCT